>JAASSV010000018.1 GCA_021767685.1 Caryophanales bacterium
TGGATTGCCCACAAGCGATTATCATGGGTTGTTAGAGTGTTTGAACATGATTGGGTATTAACAGATTTTTGGTTTAAAAATGGGTTTGGCCAACGGTGTGCAGATGCGATAAGACAAGTGGAAATGTTGGAACATAACGCGTCGAATATAACGATAAAACGAGCAAACATAGATAATTACTTAGATGTCTATCCTCTGGAAAAACATCACGAGCAATACTATCCAAAAGCTCCTTTATGCTTGCCTGTTACCCCGGGTAATATCAAGGAAGAACTTAAAGAATGGATCCATAAAACAGACCACTATTTATGGATTGCTTACAAAAACAAAGAAGCTGTAGGGTACTTAAAAATTGAACCTACAGGAGAATCTGTTATATCAAAAAGTGAAATAATGTTAAATATTACAGGGCTTTATGTTAATCCCGATTTTCGCAATAAACATATTGGAAAGAAATTGTTGTCAGTGGCAATCAGTGATATAATTAAGAATGAATCAATACAATACCTCGGTGTTGATTACGAAACAACAAATCCGCTTGGGCGTGCTTTTTGGGAACGATATTTTACCCCGTATACCAAGACCTTGACGCGCCGAATTGACGAGGGAATTATCGAAGAGTCTTAACTACTTCGAAAACAAAAGTATTTTACTTGTAATCTTATAAAATTGGTTTATAATATTACTTTGTGAGCAAACAGATTGAAAGATTACGGTGAGTAACATGCGTTTAAAAGATGATTTAATGAACTTATCTAAAAATGAATTGTGGCTATTATTTAGGCGATATTTACTGGTAGTAATACCGCTTATTTTAGTATATGTTAGTATTGTAGGGTATATAAACTATAGTGAAAGACAGTATGATATTAATGCGTATAACCGAGATCATCAATATCAAACTGAACTTGTATCCTTTACCGTGACACACTTCTACAGCGAAGCAGTGGATAGTTCTGAGATTATTGAAAATTCCAATGAAATGCAAATGTACCTTGACAATCCTAATGCGACAACACTCGCCGAGTTAGAACAACTCTTTTATCGAATTGTGATTAACATCCCAGATTTGGAACATGTCCGCTTATTAGATAATTTAGGTAACGAAACAATCCATATTAAAAAGACGGATACACAAACACAAATTCATGACAATTTAGAGAATAAGAGTGATGAAATCTATTTTCAAGAAGCCATCACATTACAGGATGAGTCGTATATCTCTCCGGTTACATTACTGACAGACAATGATGAAATAGTTACGCCTTATGAAGAAGTAATTTATGTTTCGACACCACTTTACAATAATGGATCATTAGTTGGTGTTCTTGCATTAACCGCAAATGCGCATACCATATATGAGTCACTAGACAATATTATAATGGATGAGTCTTCAGTGACTACCGCATTAGTGGATGAAGACGGATACTATCTTTATCATTCAACGAATGATAAAGAATTTGGTTGGTTGATTCCTGAACGCAGTCAAAGTAATGTTATGAATGATTATGACAATACCTCTGACATCATATTCTCAGATTCACAACAGCAACATCAAACACAAGACTATGTGTTGTATCATAGTGTGATTGATCCGTTCCATGATTTAGAAGATATAAGTACTGACTATGACTGGGTCATGATGACTGTTATTGATGATAATTATTTTGATCGCAATCAAGATCATGTTTTGTTTTATCTAACAGGAGATGATCTCATTGTCATTGGACTCGGGATTATTCTTTCTTTAATTCTTGCGACAATTTATTATCTACGAAAGAAAGATTTAACCCAATTAAATATCATGAAAAATATCACTGATCAAACGACAGATATTGTCGTAATTAGTGACGAAAATCAAATGATTACCTATGTTAATGAAGCGTTTGAAAATAAGACAGGTTACCGTGCAAGTGAAGTTATCGGTAAGTCAACCAAAGTCTTGCAATCAGGATTACATAGTCCTGAGTTTTATCATGATATGTGGGAAGATATTAACCAACGCGGTAGTTGGACTGGAGAACTATGGGAAAAAACAAAGGAAGGGATTTATTATCCAAAACGGATGACTATCTCAGCCTTGCCTTCAAATGATCGACGTGTCGGTGACACGTATGTATCGATTTCTTCAGATTTGACGGATATTCGCGAACATCAAAAACATTTAGTCAATATGATACACTCAAATAACTCAACCATTAATAAACAGCTCTTGACGGATTTATGTCACACAAGCATTGATAATAATACAGGTGTTTTTGGTATTGTTAATGTTCAAATATTAAATGTTAGTAATGTTTATTTATCTGGCGATAGTATTCAAGAACATATTACACAGGCTGTCATCTCATTATTAAAAGAAAAAGTTGGACAAAATGGATTCATTGCTCAAGTGGATAAGCGAACGTTTATTCTTGGCGTTTCTGATTATGAAACAGAACAAGATATCATGGAGTTTGCCCGTCAATTAATTAATAATGATTTATCAATGATTTCTGTTGATAAACGGAATGTTTATATAAGTGCAGTAGCAGGAATCGCTACCTATCCATCTCCATATATTGATATTTATTCAATAATTGAAGCATCATACTTAGCAAGAGATTATGCATTAGACCACAGTGAGCAGAAGTACTATAAGTTTACGAAAGATATCCAAGTCTATTATGAACGTGAAGCAAAACTGGCATTATTATTACGTGAAGCGATTGATAATGGTGAATTAACAATGTACTATCAGCCACAATATGATGCATTAACAGATACGATTATAGGCGCAGAAGCGTTAATTCGATGGTATAATGATGAACTTGGTCACGTGTCGCCATTAGAACTTATAACAGTAGCTGAAAAGACGGGATATATCGTTGAACTTGGTCATTGGATCATTAAAACAACATTTGAACAAATGAGTAAGATTAATCAAGCAATTGATAAGCCGATAAAAATATCCATCAATATTTCCCCTTATCAATTCAAGGATGTTGAACTTGTCGATCTATTTAAAACGCAAGCAAAGACTTATCACATCGACTTAAAACACGTCGAGATAGAAATTACTGAATCGGTATTTGCGAAGAACTTGGGTATGATTAATGAGAAGTTAAAAGAGTTTAGTGATTTAGGAATAAGTATTGCTGTTGATGATTTCGGTACTGGATTCTCTTCATTACAATATCTTCAAGATTTGAATGTCGATCGTTTAAAAATAGACCGATCCTTTATTAAAGATTATCCAGAAAAACATTCCGGAAGAGTGACTAAAGGGATTGTCAATTTAGCACGTCAAATGAAACTAGACCCAATTTGTGAAGGTGTTGAAACCGAAGCACAACGAAGTTACTTATTATCAATTGATTGTATCTTCCATCAAGGATACTTTTATCAAAAAGCAGTACCAATTGATGACCTCATCACACTCATAACAGAGTAATAAAAACGCGTTACCATTCATAAGATATCATTATTGTGGATTGGCACATAATGGTATCTTTTTTATGTGCTAACGAGGTATATATCGTAAAAACAATCCAAACTAAAAAATAAAAAAAACACTTTCATCTTTACTTTTATCAAATATGTGTTACACTTAATTGCTCTTCAAAGGAGGAAGATCATGAATTATAAAAATACATTAGTTGCAAAATCATTAACGGAAATGGGCTTTAAGGACTTTACTGACATCCAAAAGCAAGCCATCCCTCTTATTGAAGCAGGCACTGATTTAATAGGACATTCACAAACCGGTACAGGGAAAACTGCTGCGTTTACCCTACCGTTTTTAGAGAAAATTGATTATAACAATCCGCATGTTCAAGCATTGGTTATATGTCCAACCCGCGAACTCGCGGTTCAAGTACAAACAGAAATTGAAAAAATTGGTAAATACTTACCACAGTTAAAAACAACCGCAATTTATGGTGGGGCATCTATGCACCGTCAAATCAAAGCGTTAAAACGTAAACCACAAATTGTCGTCGGGACACCAGGACGCTTACTCGATATGACGAATCGTAACCTTGTGAAACTGAAAAATCTTGAATACTTAGTCTTAGATGAAGCCGATGAAATGATGAAGATGGGCTTCAAAGAAGATATTGAAAAAATTATTAACCAAAGTAATACAAACCGTCAAACTGTTATGTTTAGTGCGACAATGCCAAAACAAATTGTAAAGTTAACCAAACAATATATGACTAACCCAGAAATGATTAGTGTTGTCTCTGATGAAGAAACCAACAGTGACATTACACAATATTACTATCAAGTGCAACCAAAACATAAAGTTGATGCGGTAACACGCTTGTTACAGGTGTATCAACCGAAACTAACCCTAATTTTCTGTAATACCAAACGGAAAGTGGATCAAGTCACCATTGCCTTAACACAAAAAGGATACAATGTGAACAAAATCCATGGTGATTTATCACAACCGTCGCGTATGCAGGTATTAGAAAGTTTCCATCAAGGCGTTTTAGATATTTTAGTTGCGACCGATGTTGCCGCAAGAGGATTAGACATAAAAAATGTTGAAGTCGTTGTCAATTACGATGTACCAGAAAAACCAGAATTTTATGTTCACCGGATTGGACGAACAGGACGTATCGGAAATAAAGGACTTGCTTTAATGATGGTATCAGGACGTGATAAATATCGAATTAAAGATATCGAACGTTTTACAAAATCATCAATTAAAAAACGCAATATCCCAACACCAGAAAAAATAGAACACGTGACAAAACAAAAGAAAATTGAAACCGTCACCTCAACAATAGAAGACAAACCATTAACAAAACATCAAGAGATGGCGATGGAGCTTTTAAGCAAACATGAGCCTGTCGAGGTTGTATCTGCCTTATTAAAAATGGCCGCAGATGAGATTCAAGCCGATCAAAATCATGCGGATTTAAACGCAGAATTTAAAGGACCAAAAAAACATGCCCCAGGTCAAGGAGAAACACGTTATCACTTCAATATTGGACGTAGTGATGGACTCAGTCCAAAAGAACTCGTCGATACGATCATGAAAAGAACACGTTTAAAGAATGAACAAATTAATAATGTCATTATTGCGAAACGTTCTAGTTTCTTTACCGGACCATCAAAAAAACATAATCAAATTATGAAATCATTAACCAACATAAAAATCTTAAATAAAAAAACATCGATACAAGTCGCAAAAGAACGTGGCGGAAGACGACGTCGTAAACGTCGCTAGACATCGTTTTACTCGTAGGAGGTAACATATGAAGTCAATTATTAATATTGCCGTAGTCGCCCATGTTGACGCGGGGAAATCAACACTTGTTGATGCGCTCTTAAGTCAAAGTGGCGTTTTTCACGAAAATGAAGTTGTTGTTGATCAAGTCATGGACAGTAATGATCTAGAACGTGAACGCGGCATTACTATATATTCTAAGAACTGTGCAATTGAACACAATAATACAAAAATCAATATTGTTGATACGCCAGGACATGCTGACTTCTCAAGTGAAGTCGAACGGATTATTAAAACAGTTGATACGGTTATTTTATTGGTTGATTCTAGTGAAGGACCTATGCCACAAACACGCGTTGTTTTAGAAAAAGCATTACATCAGAACTTAAAACCAATTGTTTTTATTAATAAAGTGGATAAGAAAGATCAGCGCGCAGAAGAAATTGTGAATGAATGCTTTGATTTGTTTATTGATTTAGGGGCGACTGATGAACAATGTGACTTCCCAATCGTGTATGGCATCGCTCGTGATGGCATTGCATTACATAATCTAGACGATACAAGTGATAGTTTAGAACCATTATTCGAAACATTGTTGGACGTTACTCAACCTTATCCTGACTTGCATGATGAGCCGTTACAACTCCAAGTCTCTAGTTTAGCCTATGATGATTATTTAGGTCGCCAAGGAATTGGCCGCATCACAAGAGGAACCTTAAAGGCAAACACGACGTATGCATTAAGTAAACGTAATGGGGATGTAGTGACTGTTAAAACAGGTAAAGTGTATGTGAATGAAGGATTAGCCAAAGTTGAAAAAGATGAAGCGTATGCGGGGGATATCGTATCATTTAGTGGAGTGAGTCATATTTCTATTGGTGAAACCTTGTGTGATCCGAACCATGTTGAGGCAATGGATATGATTGAAATCGAAAAACCAACCTTAGCGATGAACTTCTTAGTTAATGATGGACCATTTGTTGGACAAAGTGGAACACAGGTTACAACACGGCAAATCCGTGCAAGATTAATGAAAGAATTAGAAACTAACATTGGTCTCACAGTAGAACCGCTTAATGGTATTGAAGGATTTAAAGTTAGTGGACGTGGAGAACTCCATTTATCGATATTACTTGAAAATATGCGTAGAGAAGGCTATGAGCTATGTGTGAGCAAGCCTGAAGTACTTTACATTGAAGAAGACGGACAAACGCAAGAACCGTATGAAGAAGCAATTATTACATTACCTGATGAGTTTAGTGGCTCAGTGATCTCTGCCTTAAATCAACGTAAAGGACAACTCTTACATATGATGAGTGATGAAGGGATGACTAAATTACAATACCTTGTTCCAACACGAGGATTAATTGGGTATCGTAGTGAGTTTATTAACGGAACGAAAGGTCAAGGGACATTAGAAAAGTCATTTGATTCCTTTAAACCATATGCTGGAGATATCGACCAACACCGTAACGGTGTGTTGATTGCCAAAGAAAAAGGAACAGCGATGGCCTATAGCTTATTTAACCTATCCAAACGAGGGCGAATGATTATCACGCCATCAACAAAAGTCTATCCTGGAATGATTATTGGTCTTCATTCTCGTCAAAATGATTTAGTCGTTAACCCATGTAAGAATAAACAATTGACTAATGTCCGATCAAGTGGATCTGACGAAGCAATTAAATTACTCGATCCATTAGATTTATCATTAGAAGAAGCGTTAGAATTTATCGCTCTAGATGAGTTAGTTGAAATCACTCCTGATGCGATTAGACTACGTAAAAAAATATTAGATGAAAACAAACGAAAAAGACATAATAAAGAAATGATGTATCAGAGCGAGAATTCGGCTTAAATAAAAATAAAAGTCGATATTGCTTGCATTTATTTTTAAATAGTGTATTATTAGTATTGATGAAAGAAAAATTGAGAAATGAATTAAGTGTACACAGTTACCTTAGTTAATAGTAGCAATTGAGTACGTCAAATAAATTAACGGAGGTAACAGTCATGACAGGAACAGTAAAATGGTTTAATTCTGAAAAAGGATTCGGATTTATCACTACTGAAGATGGTGAAGATGTATTTGCACATTATTCTCAAATTCAAAAAGATGGATTCAAATCTTTAGATGAAGGAGACACTGTAAGTTTCGATGTTGAAGAAGGACAAAAAGGTCCTCAAGCAACAAATATCGAAGTTTTATAAGTTGTTAATGAAAAGCCGAGCAAATTTGCTCGGCTTTTTTTAATGCAATTTATTTTTTTATCCTAAGGGTATAGATAACCCAGCGAAAATATTATAGATTCCAATGGCAATACCGCCAATAGATGCAATCCCGAAGGCAATGCCACCAATTGCTAAAGATCCTAACGCAATACCACCTAACGCTATACCTAGGCCTAAACTTATACCGCCAACCGAGATAATGCCAAGACTTAGTCCACCTATACCGATGACTCCAATAGCAACATCACCAATGGCAACGATTCCTTTCGCAACCTTGTTGCTTTTTTTTCCGCCAATATTTATACGAAGAAGCGGCAGACCAAAAACGGTTTGTTTGCTCGTATAATCAATACGTGTTTTTAGTTGGTAGGATGTATTTGTTACATTATATTTCTCGGCATATTGTTTTGCTAATGCTTTTGGTGATCCTAATGTATCTTCTAAATCAAAATAAGGATCCGTGTCTCTGGCAATTCTAATTTGTTCTGATAAGTCAGTTTTTATATGTTGTTTTGTTTTTTGATCTGTGTTGATGTGGCTTAATACATCAGAGATAAATTCATTATCATTCATTTTGTATCTCTCCTTATGGGTTATTAACTATCGCTTGTAATGTCATTAAAATGTTTTACGAAGATATCTATTATATCTGGATCAAACTGTGTCCCAGCATAATCTTGTAATTCCTTTAACGCTGCTTCTTTAGTAAATGTTTTGCGATATAAGCGCTCAGTTGTCATGGCATCATACGCATCCGCAACAGCAAGTATTCGCGACATTAATGGTATATCTTGCCTGGCAACACCTTGAGGATAGCCACTTCCATCATAATGTTCATGATGATTTAAAACAATTGTCGCAATATCACGCATATCAGCAGTAGAACTCAAGATGCGAAATCCAATTTCAGGATGCGTCTTCATAGTTTCATATTCGCCTTCGGTCAGTTTTTCTTTTTTGCTTAATATGTAAGACGGGATGATTATTTTTCCAATGTCATGCAGTAACCCTGCTGCATGAATACGATTGATATCTTGATGAGATAATTCCATATATTTAGCAATACGCTCAGCATATCTTGCGACATTGCGATCATGTTGTTCAGAATAAGGATCTTTTTCATTAAGTGTTGTCATGATGGTGTCAATCGCCCCACGTCGCATTGATGGAACATCAACGAGTTTTGCTTGATACATACCATCTTCAGCTTTGCGGAAAACATTGTCCATTGAATCAGATGCTTTTTCTCTAGTCGCAATCCCTAATGAAATAGATAATTGAATATTTTTTACGTCAATAGCCTGCGTTTTTTCTCGGATGGTATTTAATAATAGATTTGCTTCTGTATATCCCATATTAGGTAAGATAATAACAAACTCATCACCACCAATACGGCATAACTCTCCATCTTTTGGTGTCAAGTCCTTCAAAATATTAGCTGAGATTTTTAATAGATTATCCCCTTCTAAATGACCAAACGCGTCATTGATGAGTTTTAACCCATTAATATCAGCCATAATTAATGATATTGGGGCAACACCTTGTTCTGTTAAGTTTGCCACACATTGATCATAGTAACGTCTATTATGTAACCCAGTTAATTGATCTTTATAACTCATTTCAAGCAATTTTTTCTCGTACTCACGGTGTTCAGTGATATCATGTCCACTTGATAAAATACCGACTACAGTTTCGTTGATATCATATAACAGTGTATTTTTCCAAGCGATAATGCGTTGATTATTATTTGTGGTGATTATGGGATTTTCATTATCTGTTGGAATATCTGTTTCTTGTTTTAATACCTTCTTGAAAACTGCTTTTACAGTTTCTTTTTGTTCAGGTTCAATAAAATGATCAAACCAGTTTTTACCAATAATGTTGTCTTTGGAATCCTCTAATAGTTTTGCGCCTGCTTCATTGATATTGGTAACTTTACCCTCTCTATCAATGACGAGCATCATTTGACTGGTTGTTTGGAGATATAGTTCAGCCAACTGGTGTTCATGTCGTGCTTTGTCTTGGGCTTTGACTAAGTCTGTGATATCAATTGCTGCACTCATTGCTAGACGTCTACCATCTGGTAAGATACCAACATATGAACTATAAAAGTCCCAAGCACGTTTTTGTCCTGAAGTCGTATTAATAATATATTCTCCATCATGGAGTGTCTCTTTTTGATCATAAAGTGTTTTAATAAACGTAAGTACAGACTGATAGTCATTTTCTCCGTATGCTTTTTGTGTCCAGTCAGTCAAGGTAGGGATATCTTCTAATGTATAACCAGTGATATTTTTCCACTCACGACTAATCGTAATTACTTCACCATCTTCAGCATGAATCATAATCGGAATTGGTGCAACACTGACTAAGTTTGACATATTTTTATGAAGGATAAGATCCTTTTCGCGTGTCTGGACATCAGCAAATAAGTCCATAAAAAGCGTGATAAAATATCCTTTTTGCAAAGAAAAGGCTTTGACATGATACCAGCGCTTCAGTGGTGTTGAATATTGATTAAACTCAATGGTTCCTTCCCCTTGTGCAACATCATTATAGGTTTTTATCCAATCAAAATCATCATCTTTGATATTAGGTAATATCGTTGTGATGGTCTCTCCAATGATGTCTTCTTTTTTCAATCCAGTATACTCAGTAAAGGCTGGATTAACCTCGATAAAACGATAATCTGTTGCATTTCCGTTTTTATCATAAATAA
>JAASSV010000019.1 GCA_021767685.1 Caryophanales bacterium
ACTGCATTTTCATTAAATACTTTCTTTAAAATATTAGAAAATTCAATAATGACTTTATCCCCCTCAATATGACCATATTGATCATTGATATCTTTAAAATCATTAATATCAATAACAACGACAGAATACATCACATTTTTTCTCTGATACTTATCAGTCACATCAAACGCAATTGAACGCGCGTATAATCCAGTCATCTGGTCTTTATTACCAATTGATGTTTCTAAAATTAAATAGGTTGCAATAGCACTTGTTGAAACCAATGGATAAATCAAAAGAAAGTTAGGGAATAGAGTTTGTATTACAGCGCCAATATAAGGCAATATGAGAACTGCCATAATCAGTTTTACAGTGGTTCGTTTTACCTGATGTTGGTGACGTAAAATTAAGACTAAGATATGAACATAGATTAAGACATTAAGGAATAAAATACTATAATGAAACGGAAGTAATATGATTTCATTACTACTATTTATCTCAAAAAATATAGGGTAGAAAAGATTTATCAAAACAAGTGGTAACATCAATAATACAATATGACTATAGTAAAATCGTTTTTTTAATCGGCTTTTTGATTCAAAGATTATATAATCAATATAAATTGCCCAAAACATAGGAATTAAGAAGACAACAATACGATATACCGAATTGAAAAAAACAACTAAACTGTAATATAATTGTCCATCCTGTCCACGAAATACCAAACTGAATATTTCCAGCACTAACATTGTCAAACTAGATAGTAAAATACCGAAGAATATCTTTCCGCGGAACGACTCTAGTTGGCGTCTTATTACCATAATTGACATAACGATACTAAGCAACAGGATAAAGAAAAAATGAACACCATATGCTTCATACAGTTCATACATAAGATCACCTTTAACTAATAATACACCTATTGTACCAAATCATCTTAAAAAAGGAAACTATTTTGAAGTTCAAATGATAATTTATATCTTTGCAACTATGTGTTGCTTGTTTTCTTAAATAAGGTAGTGATACAATAGAATCACAAAGGAGGTACGAGATGATAAACATAAAACGCGTCGGCGAAAAAATAGTAGCTTTAAGAAAACAACATAATATGACACAAACTGATTTATCAGAACAACTTTATGTCTCGCATCAAGCAATTAGTAAGTGGGAAACAGGTAAAAGCATCCCTAGTATTGAACTGTTATATGATATCACACAGCTGTTTTCAGTTTCTATTGACTACCTCTTAGATGATGATGTCGATCAAGACATGAGTTATTCGCAACTATTCCAAACACATGCTAGAGAAACAGTTATTAATCATTTCTACCAACAGAATAATCTAGATGAAGAACTACCCAAACTGTTTTATCTACTTAATAAAGAAGAGCGAGAACTTATTATTAATCAGCTAATTAGTGAAACAATTGATCTCTCCATTCCAACAATCTGGCCTCTATTAAACCTTGAAGAAAGACAGTATCTCTTATCCAATATTTTAACTAATAAGGTTGATTTTAACTTAACAATGATATTCACTCAATTAACCCCAACAGAGCAATTAATGGCAAAGCAAGCCTATCTAAATCAACAATATCAATACCCAATTAAAGGAGTTGTTATTAATGAAAACTAAAAAACATTTTACTGAAAAGAAAGCCTCGGTACCTGACAGAAAATATCTATCATGTATCGACAATTTTTTCACAATAAACTATAAAAAATTATAAAGGAGGAGTTTATGAAATTAGCAGCATTATTACCATTTATGGACAAAGAAGAGTTACAATCATTAGCGAACGACATTATTGAGGGGAAAAAAGATAATATTAAGTTAGCTATAATCTTTCCGTTTCTCAAAAAAGATACACTGGAAGATATTGTAGATAAGTTGATTGAAAAAGACAAAAGCAAAGAACTCTACACCGCTCTGCCATTTTTAAATAAATCTACCATAATGAAAATCCATCAGGCTTATAAAGATGGAAAACTCACACACTTTAAAGAAGAAGCTTTATTACCATTTTTAGACAAGGATACGATTAAGCAAATGTTTGATGAACTTGTCAAAGAGAAAGGTCAAGAATGATATATTCTTGCCTTTTTTTCGAAGATTGATATAATGAAAATGGAAGGTGATTATAATGCTACAAGAAAAAATCAGGTTAACTTACATTATTACAGGCATAGCGATCATACTCATAGTGCTACTTAATCATTCGCCAATTATCCCGTTAGTGTTATCAATCTATGTTTTATTTATAACGCTATCAATTAAAAATAAAACCATCAGCCAAGTTATTTTTAGTATCTTTTTAGTGTTGTATTTAACCATTCGGACGATTATGATTTTAATGCTCAATACAGGCGAACCGAATCCAAGTATTATCATTGATCTTCATTATGTTTTATCTTACTTTATCATCTTTGTAACTTTCAGTGCTATTGCATTGTTCATGAAAAAGAGTAAAGTTCAAATTCATGGTGTGATTGCATTTATCTTATGTGCCTTGTTATCATTTAAATATATCATCTTGTTAAGTGACATATATGAGCACTTAATGGAACGGACAAATGTACCACTTATTATGTATCCTATAGGTGAGTTTTCACCAGTATTTATGTATTCAATCAGTGTTATCATCACGCTGTTCATCGCAGGATACGTCAGGTACCTACTTCTTGAAACATACAAAGAATCTGTGTATGAACCAAAACAATTAGATAAAAGCCCTACCACTTAAGGAGGGCTTTTACTTTATTAAAATGACGCGCTAAGGTCTCTATATTATGACTGTCAGAACCTAATGTTATCTTGCTTCCACCAAGTTCTATATAACGTTCTATAATTTCTTTTTTGGGATAAGATCTATTCTCTTTATCAAATCCAGAGGTATTGATTTCAATGCCTCTTTTTTGTGATATTAGTGTCTTTAAAATAGTCTCTATTTGATCTCTATATAGTTCATACTTATAATCTCCAAAAGGACTGTATCGGGTGATATAGTCTAAATGACCCACCACATCAAAGGACTCTATTTTGCTAATCGCATCAAGCACGGTATCAAAATATATTTTATATGCTTCTTGTTTTGTTTTTTGTTCAAAATATTCTTGGGTATATAAATCTTTTTCTTCAATATAGTGAATCGAAAGAATAACAAACTCAAATGGATATTGCTTAATAAACTTATTAATCGTGTCAGTCATATGCGCTTGATATCCAATTTCAACACCTAATCGAACAGAGATATTCGCATCCTTTTTTGCTTCTTCAAATGCATTTATATATTCATCATAATTTATCATGTCATAAAATAAAGGATGTTTGGCATCAAAATCTACATGATCTGTAAAGATAATTTCAGTTAGTCCTAGATGTTCTGCTTTTTTAATATAGTCTTTAAAAGTAGCAGTTTGGTCTGCATCTGGAGAATAGCATGTATGAATGTGTGAATCCTTTGTAAAATCAATCATTTTCGACGACTACTCAATTCTTTGAAGATCTCACTGAGTTCAATCCCATTATTTACCATTAGGACCAATAAGTGGTAGAATAAATCACTAATTTCATATATTGTTTCTTCATTATTATTCTTTGATGCTATGATGACTTCACTCGCTTCTTCACCAACTTTTTTGAGAATTTTATCGACACCTTTGTCAAATAAATAATTTGTATAACCACCATCAGGTGTTTCTTGTTTTTGTTTAATTACCTTAAATAACTCAGGTAATATTGTTTCGTTACTGACAGTCTCATCAGATACAATGTCACGATAGAAACAACTTTTCTTACCAGTATGACAAGCAACTCCTTTTTGTTCTACTTTGGCTAGTAACGTATCTTCATCACAATCATATGATAATGATTTTAAAAACTGAACATTACCCGATGTCTCGCCTTTCTTCCAAAGGGTTTGACGACTGCGACTATAGTAAACCATCTCTTTAGTTTCAATTGTTTGATCAAACGCTTCTTGATTCATATATGCTAACATTAATACTTCATTTGTATAAACATCCTGTACAACGACAGGGATCAGTCCATCTTTGTTAAATTTAAGTTTCATATTGTCACCTCTCTATGCGAACGGGTATATTATTTTGTCTTAAGGTTTCTTTTAAATAACTAATCTTAATTTCATTATAATGAAAAACACTTGCGGCAAGATAACCATCAACATCAGTAGCTTTAGCTAAATCAACAAAATGTTGCGTGTTCCCTGCGCCACCAGAGGCAATGACAGGGACGTTGACCAACTCTGTTATCTTATTCAAAAGAGGGATATCAAATCCTTGTTTCATGCCATCATGATTCATGCTGTTAATAACCAGTTCTCCAGCACCTAACTCGACTCCTTTTTGAGCCCACTCAAGTGCATCGATACCAGTATTAATACGCCCTCCATTTTTGAAAACTATATAAGCATCATCCACTTGCTTAACATCAATCGACAACACAATACACTGAGCACCATATTTTTGTGATGCCTTTTTTATTAAGTCTGGATTATCTATAGCTGCAGAGTTGATTGAGACTTTATCTGCTCCTTTATTTAACACATTAGCAATGTCATCTAAGGTCTTTAAGCCCCCACCAACACAGAAAGGAATATTGATTTCTTCTGCGACTTCTTCAACAAACTGTAATGAGATTTCACGTGCTTCATGTGACGCTGTGATATCATAAAAGACTAATTCATCTGCCCCTTCTAAACTATACCGTTTTCCCAGTTTTTTAGGATCATCAACATCCTTTAATGCTTGAAACTGTGATCCTTTGACCACTCTTCCATCTTTCACATCTAAACAAGGTATGATTCGTCTTGCGAGCATCGTATGGCCTCCTTCACAGTTACTGTATTTGTATATAACGCTTTTCCAATTATTGCCCCATATATGTCCATTTTTGCAAGCTGCTTTATATCCCCATAAGAACTTACTCCGCCTGAAGCAATAACATTTAAATCTGTTTCATTTGATAACCGTTGATAGTCATCAAAATTAGGTCCAGCCATCATACCATCTTTAGCAATATCTGTGTACACAATTGTTTTAATGCCAGCATCAGTAAGTTGTTGGCAAAAGTCAATCGTGGTAAGTGCTGATGTTTCTTGCCAACCGTGATAGGTTACATACCCATCTTTGGCATCAATTGATACGATAATTTGATTAGGGTACTGTTTAGTTAATGACGATAATACATCAACTTCCTTAATGGCAAAAGTGCCTAGTATTACACGAGCAACCCCCATGTTCAATAACGTTTCAATCCGCTTCACAGACCGTATGCCACCACCAACTTGAATATTTAAAGAAGTATTTTCACATAATGTTTTAATGACATCATCGTTTTGTTGTTCACCTGTTTTGGCACCATCTAAATCAATTACATGTAACCATGTTGCACCACTATTCTCATATGATTTAGCAATTTTTAAGGGATTATTATCATAGGTTGTCTTCCGATTAAAATCTCCTTGTTTTAATCTTACAACCTGTCCATTCATTAAATCAATCGCGGGAAAAATAATCATGATGTCATCTCCTTAATGGCTTTTAATAATTGTAGTCCTACTTGTCCACTTTTTTCTGGATGAAACTGCATGCCTATAACATTATCTCGTCTAACAATTGCAGGTATATTAATGTCGTAATCCGTGTAAGCAACAACATTGTCAGGCGCTGTATTTGCGTAGTATGAGTGAACAAAATAGACATAGTCATTTTCATTAATATACTTAAGGGTATGATTATCTTGATTAAACATCAGTTGATTCCATCCCATATGTGGTACTTTTTTCTCAATGTCTAAGTAAACAACCTCACCCGGAATATATCCGAGTCCTTTGGTATGTCCATACTCAGTACTACTATCGAATAACAGTTGCATACCTAAGCATATACCTACAAGTAATTTACCTTGTGTTACGTGATCATTAATTAATGGGACAAGACCTGTTTTCACTAAGTCTTCCATCGCATCTTTAAAGGCTCCAACTCCAGGTAGAAACAAAATCTCTGCTTGTTTAATATCTTCTGGATTTGCACTGATTTTGGCATCAATACCCGCTCGGGTTAATCCCCGACTAATTGAGCCGATATTACCAACTTTATAGTCTATAATCACATTCATTAAAGAACACCCTTTGTTGATGTTACATTATCGTTTGTAACTTGCTTTGCTTGATTGAGTGCGCGTCCAAATCCTTTAAAGATAGCTTCAACCGCATGATGATCATTGTCGGCATAACGTAAGTTTATATGACATGTCATTCGGCTTTCAATCATAAGAGCGTAGAAAAACTCTTTAACATTTTCTAACGATAGGTCTCCAATCTGTTCCCTCTTAAACTGTGCATTAAATACTAAGACTGGACGATTAGAGATATCTAAAGCGACTTCAGCTAACGCATCATCCATCGGTGTTAAGGTAGAAGCGAATCGTGTAATTCCTAATTTATCTCCTAACGCCTCTTTGATCAATTGCCCTAATACGATACCTGTGTCTTCTACAGTATGATGATCATCTACCTCTAAATCACCCTTAACACTTAAGGTTAAATCAACTTGAGCATAGAACGCTAATGCCGTTAACATATGATCGAAAAACCCAATGCCAGTATTGATATCTGTTTTTCCGTTACCATCTAATGTAAGTGATGCATTAATTTTCGTTTCATTGGTGTCTCTTTTAAGATTACTTTTTCTCATAATATATCTCCTTTAACGCATCGGCAACTTGTGTGTTTTCTAACTCATTACCTATGCTTATCCGGTAATACCCGTTATTAAATGACCGTATCAAAATACCATACTCTAAGAGTTTTTTATCAAGTGGTCTATCTGTTTTAAGATAGAGAAAGTTAGTCGATGAAGGATAGACAGTGACTGGCAAGTTATTGATCCGCTTTCGCAAGGTTTCTCGTTGTGTGATTATCTCATTCACAAAGCGTGAGACATCATCTTTTTTCTCTAATGCTTTGATGCCGTATGTGATTGAAGCTTGGTTCAAGCTATACGGCAGTTTCACTTTAAACAGTGTATTAATTAAAGATGTGTTCGCAATCATATAGCCAATTCTTAACCCCGCTAATCCATAAGCTTTAGAGAACGTTCTTGCAACAATTAAATTATCATAACGCTCGATTTCGGATACTACACTTTCTGATTCATTGGCAAACTCCATATAGGCTTCATCCACAACAACCAAGGCATCTGTACTATCTAATAGTTGAATAATATCCGTTTTAGGAATTAATGTGCCTGTTGGGTTATTGGGATTACAGACAAAGATTACACTTGGGTTATATTGCTTATCTGCGTCAATCAACTCCTTTATTGATAGTGTCATATCTGAGTTGAGTGATACAGTTTTATATGCTACTTCATGTATCTCGGCATAAATATGATACATCGAAAAAGATGGTGTATAAGAAAGGATGGTATCACCTTTTTCAGTAAACGTCTTTACCACAATTTCTAACAATTCTGTTGATCCATTACCCAAAACAAAGTTTTCTTTGTTGAGGTTGTATAATTGACTCAGTGAATAGCGTAAGGTATCGGCTAGTGTGTTAGGGTATCTACTTGTATCAAAATCTAAGGTAAGTCCTTGATTAAACAAATAATTTCTAGTTTCATTGGCATTCAAAATAATACTCGCCTCTATATCATTTACCTGATATGGTTTTAAGTCTTTAACGGCTTGCTTAATCTTCATCATATCTCACCTTAATCGCATTTTTATGCGCTGTTAGACCCTCTACTTCGGCAAGTCGCATAATTCTGTCTTTATATTCTTTTAGAGCGGTTTTACTATACTTGATTAATGAGATTTTTTTAACAAAATCATCGACACCTAGAGCTTGTGAGAATGTGGCTGTTCCACTTGTTGGCAAGGTGTGATTTGGTCCTGCAATATAGTCCCCTAGTGGTTCTGGAGAGTATGGTCCGATAAATATTGCTCCTGCATTTACGATGTTATCTACTAACTCTTCTGCATTATTTGTCAACAACTCAAGATGTTCTGGGGCAATTAAGTTCATCACTTCAAGACCTTCTTCATCATCATCGACTAAGATTGCCATCCCTCCAGTTTTGAGAGCTTTTTCGATAAAGGATTTGCGTTCCAGTTGATCGGTTTGTTTTCTAAGAACTTGGTTAACATCATCGATTAATTTTTGTGATGTCGTTACTAAGATTGAACGAGCACGCACATCGTGCTCAGCTTGTGACAATAAATCTGCCGCAACATATTCTGGATTGCTGGTTTCATCGGCATAGACCAAGATTTCACTTGGTCCTGCGATCATATCAATGCCAACTTTACCAAACACTTCTTTTTTTGCTAGAGCGACATAGATGTTTCCGGGACCGACAATCTTATTGACTGGCTGTATCGATTCTGTTCCATAAGCAAGGGCTGCGATGCCTTGTGCGCCACCACAACGATAGACTTCATCAATACCTGCGACTTTCGCAGCAGCTAAAATGATGTCTTTAATGTTTCCATTCTCATCTGGTGGTGTAATCATCACAATCCGTTTAACGCCAGCAATTTTAGCCGGTGCCGCATTCATCAGTACCGTTGAGGGGTATGCTGCTGTTCCGCCAGGTACATAGAGGCCAACTTGTTCTATAGGCACCACTTTTTGACCGACATAACTTGTCTCATCCACACTCATTTGATAGCCGTCACTTAGTTGCGCTTTATGAAATAATGTTATGTTTTGATAAGCGGTTTTCAAGTCTTCAATAAGGTCATCAGAACATCTTTGATAGGCTGCATCAATGGTGTCTTGTGATACACGAAACTCTTGTATTGATACTTGATCAAATTTTTTCGTGTAGGCTTTTAAAGCTAAATCACCATTTAAACGAATGTTCTTGATAATTTCTTTGACAACGCGTGTTTCTTCTTCAACATTTTGATTTACCACATCTAATGTATTTTCTAAATCTTCTAATAGAATTTGTGTTAACATCTTCTTCACCTACTTGTTTCTAATCGGTTTAATAGTTCATTTATTGGATTGAATTTTTGTCTGTAGCTTGCTTTGTTGGCAATAATGCGACTCGATATGTCTAAGAAGTCGTCAATCACTTCTAAACCATTTGCCCGCAATGTTCTCCCTGTTTCATAGATATCCACAATAACATCACTTAAGCCAAGGATTGGTCCTAATTCAACACTACCATTGAGTTTTACGATGGTCACATTTTGATTGGTTTTCTGATAATATTGTCGTGCAATCTTAGGATACTTAGTCGCAACACGTAAATCTCCTTGATAGGTTTGGTCAGGTTTTCCTGCGACTACCATTTTGCATTTTCCTATTTCTAAGTCAAATAATTCATATATGCTTGCTTCATTTTCTAAAATGGTATCCTTACCAACTACACCAATATCACAGACTCCTTCGTTAACATAAGTTACTACATCACTCGGCTTTACAAAGTAGTACTTAAACTTATTGTCTTCATCAGTTACAACTAATTTTCGTGTTTTTTTCGGTATATCTATCGTGTATCCTGCTTCTTTCAACACATTGAAGACATCGTCTGCTAAGCGTCCTTTTGGTAATGCTAGTTTTAAATACTCAGCCATTGTTAATCACCTCATTAATGAAAACATCCATATCTAAGCTAAATCCAAGTGCCCGCGTTGGCGATCCAAACTCTCTTGTTAAATAATCATATCGTCCGCCACTCAATACCTCTTCTTTGTAATCTTTGATATAGGCTTTATATATTGGTCCATTATAGTAATCATACTGATTCACTGTCGATAAATCATACCACACATTAGTGTTATCAATGGCTTTTGACAAATTCATCAGTTTTTGTAACTCTTGTAATAATCTCTCATCTAACTGATTGTCTTTGACATAATTAATTAATGAGATTAGATCGTTTTGTTTTTCAATACATGCGATTAAGAAGTCATTATACTCTTTTGCATTCACATCACTTAAAAATACTTGCAAGTCACGTTTATTTTTATCTATTAATAAACGTTTTAAGGTGTTGGATTCCTCTTGTGATAATTCTAAGTTATCGATAACAATATTAACAACCGCCTGGTTTCCAATCTCGATCGCATAATCGATATTATA
>JAASSV010000020.1 GCA_021767685.1 Caryophanales bacterium
CACCAACGACACCAATTGCTTTTGATAATGTTCCAATGATAAAATCAACGCGTCCATGCAAGTTGAAATGATCAACTGTTCCACGACCACTTTCTCCTAGAACACCACTTCCATGGGCATCATCTACGTAAGTAAGCGCGTCATATTTTTCTGCTAATTCAACAATTTCTGGTAACTTAGCTAAGTCACCATCCATTGAAAAGACGCCATCAGTAATGATAAGTACGTGATTATAATCATCGCGTTTTTCTTTTAAGATGCGTTCTAAATCTTCCATATCACTATGCTTGAATATTGCCTTGTCTGCACGTGATAATCGAACACCATCAATAATCGAGGCATGATTTAACTCATCACTGATAATAAGGTCTCCTTTACTAACAATAGCTTGAATCACACCAATATTACAGTTTAACCCAGATTGGAAACACATTACGGCTTCTTCATGTTTAAACTCGGCAAGTTTTTCTTCAAGTTTACCGATTAAATCATAGTTACCGACAATCGTACGAACGGCACCTGCGCCTGCTCCATAAATATTAACCGCATCTATGGCCGCATGTTTGACACGCGGATGGTTGGCAAGTCCTAGATAATTATTACTAGATAAATTGACAACTTTTTCTCCATTAAGGTTAATAACATTATCACATGGTCCATAATTAACAGGTAACTCTCTGTAAACTCCATCGTCTTTGAGTTCTTCAATTTTCTCTTTTAAATATGTTAATTCATGATTTTTCATTAATGATTACCTACCTTCAATACAATTTTACCACTATTACCACTACCCATGATTTCCATTGCTTCATGAATGTCTTCTAAATCCATGGTATGAGTAATGATTTTATCTAAATCTAGTTTATTCTGATCGATCAGTTCTTTAACTTGATACCACGTCTCATAAATCCGACGCCCAACAACACCATATATTTGAATACCTTTAAATACAATATCTGTCGCAACATCAACATCAATATCTTTTGATGGAATACCAAGTAAACTCAATCCACCACCAGGTTTTAAGTATTTAAATGCTTGTTCAATGGCTGTTTTATTTCCACTAAATTCACCGATAACATCTGCGCCATGTCCTCCTGTTTCTTCAAGCACACGCGCTATAACATCTTCTTCTAGAGGATTTATGATGACATCAGCACCGACTTCTTTTGCCAAGTTCAAGCGATAGTCATTGACTTCAATCGCAATAATTTTTTTAGCGCCTAGTGCTTTAGCAACATTTACTCCCATAAGACCAATTGGTCCACAGCCAACAATGACGACATCTTTATCTTCAATTGGAAAATGTGTCATTGTATGAACAGCATTTCCTAAAGGTTCTTGGACACTAAGATGAAGCGGATTAGCATCTTTACTATTAACAAAACAGTTCATTGCTGGAATCCTTACATATTCAGCAAACGCACCATCTGTATCCACACCAATAATTTTAGTGTTTTCGCAAATATGCGCATCACCCTTTTGACAAAACTCACATTCGCCACAAACAATATGGGTTTCTGCACTAACAATATCGCCTAATTCAACGCGTGAGACATCGCTTCCTATTTTAACCACTTCACCGGAAAACTCATGACCTGCTGTGAACGGTAACGTTAATCTCTTCTTTGCCCAGTCATCATAGTCATATATATGATAATCCGTACCACAAATACTTGCATAATGAACTTTTATTAATACTTCATCTGGTGCTAAGTCACTAGGTATCGGTTTTTTCGTAATCGTTAAGCCCGTTTCTGGGGCATCTTTGACAACACACGTCATCTCTTTATTATAGTCTGTCATGCTATCGCTCCTCATTATGATTTAAAAACGCTTACATCCAGTATCATTATAACATAATTATTAATTATGTATAGGTTAATATCGGCTTTTTTTAACTTTTTTTTGGAATGAAAAAAAGTAACGAAAATCGTTACTTTTTAGTTAACTATTTAATCAAATATTTGTATTTTGGACGACCAACAGTTCCGTAGTCAATTCGTTTTTCAATCGCACTATTTTCAGCGAGATAATCGAGATATTTACGTAGACTAACTTTACTTAAATTTGTTGCTTCACTAATGGTCTCAACATCGACCAACTCATTCTTAAATTGTTTTAAGGATTGGACGATATGATTTAATGTCTTTTCTTGTAATCCTTTTGGTAACTCAGAGTTCGTTGTAATGTTTAACATTTGATCTAATTGTTTTTGTGATAATTCATTATGTGATTCAAACATTTTATACTTTAACTCACATTTTAATACCGCTTGATTAAAGCGTTCTTGTGTAAAAGGTTTGACTAGATAATCAACAATACCTAGATTTAAAAATTCACTAATGGTTTTGTTATCATTGATTGCTGTGATGGGAATAACAGAGACATTACAGCCTTCTTCTCGTAATAACTTTAACATCTCTAATCCACTGAGTTTTGGCATATGAACATCTAAAATCACAAGGTCAATTTTGTCTTCATTGAGTTTGATAAACTCAAACGCATCTAACCCATTGTTAATGATTTTAATAATCTTAAAGTTTTTAAGCTCATCAAGATAGTGTTTATGGATATGGGCTACCATTGGATCGTCTTCGACGATTAAAATATTCATCTTCATAGTTTCACCTTCATTAATCTTACTTCTATTTTTGTTTCTTGTTCTGAACTTTCAATTAATTTTTCACCATCATGTAGACGGATAACTTCTGCGACAAGAGCAAGACCTGTCCCTCTAGTATCACCAGTTTTTGATGTCACACCACGTTCAAAGATATGGTCTTTTAGTGTAGGATCAATTCCTCCAGCTTGGTCTATCACAGTAATTAATAGTTGTTCTTCATCTTCAATGATATCAACGACAATACGTTTATCGACCTTCTTTGATTTGGCATACGCATCATATGAATTATCAATGAGATTTCCGAGCACGAGAATGATATCATCTGACGTTATTGGGGTATGGTCTTTTCCTAAGAATGAATCACTCGTTAACATCAGTTGTACATTATCCTCTGTACATTGGATTTCTTTACCAATAAATAAGGCAAGCACCCGATCATCTTTAATCCGTGATGAGTAATAATCGCTGGCTAAGTTTGTTTTATAGACGTTTTCTGTAATATAATTTTGAGCTTTTTCATAATCTTGCATTTTGATTAGCCCCAAAATAACATGGAGCTTATTCTGAAACTCATGTTTTTGACTACGCAATGCACTGGCAATTTGACGATAGCCTTTGATTTGGTTAATCATCGTATCTACTTCAAGATATGACCTAAAAATAACTGTTGCACCAATGACGTTTGATCCTTGATACAGTGTGTACACGTTCATTATCAATTTATGTTGTTTTATCTTTATATATTCATCTTCTACATGTGATTTACTAAGAATAATATCCTTTAAATGGACATAAGGGAAAACCGCTTTGATGTCTTTACCAATATCTTCTTTTGTGAGTGAGAACATGTGCATCGCCATTGGGTTAATCGTTGTAATACGGCAATTCACATCAACAGTAATAACTGCCTGTTCAAGTTGATCAATAAGTGATTTATTCTCTGAGTAAAGAAGGGCAATCTCGTTTGGTTGATATCCCAGTAAACGGCCTTGATATTTCTTAGAGAAAAACCATAATCCTCCCCAAGTTGTCACGATTCCGACAACAAAAATAATAATAATACGCTCAACCTGATTCACCTTTTGATACCAAAGGTCATCCGCGCTAACACCGATACTCATTATACCCACAATCATTTCATCGCTATATATTGGGACAAATGATTGCATGTCACTTTTAACAAATATGTTACTTTCACATAAGACTTCTTCACCATCGTAAGCATTGATAGCATCTTCACATTGTAACATGCCACCAATTTTAGATGAGTCTGAATGACCGACAATCTTTCGGTTGTTATTATATATCGCAAAATAAGACAGTTCATCTGACACTTGAAAAACAGGATACAAATATTGTTCGAGATCCATCTCATTATTTAGTAGGCCCTGAACAACATCCTCTTCTTTCGCATATATTTTCGCAACAGCTTCAACATGACGCTCTGTGCTGTCATGAACATATTGAAATTCTGTCATTATTAATATGAATGCAATTAGTGTATAAATGACTGTCAAAACGAATCCAATAAATAGTAATAGTTTTGACGATTGTTTGAGTTTCATCTTCGGTCACCAACTCTCTATTACAATTTTAATCTTTCCCCCTTAGAAAAGCAAGCGCTCAAAAAAAAATAACAGGAAAATCCCTGTTATTTTCATTTGGATTAGTTGGGCCCTAACCCTAAGTATTTAAGTTTCCTTATATCCCATCTCTAATCCGCCCTTATCTTACACAAGTATATCTTACTAGAAAATTATAAATAAGACAAGAACACTTTGTAAATTTACAATCATGGCATATATCTTATTAAATAAATAAAAATCATTCTTCGGAAAGAGTCTTGACGCCATATCGACGTATTTTATAGGCTTTATCACAAAAACTGAACGCGCTCTTATATTGTCGTTTATCTCCATAGTAATCAATAATTAGTTCACTCACAACTTCGATTGCTTCTTGTTGTTCTCCACGAATAGCAATCTCTAATAACTCCTTAAGTTGTTTACCATATTCATCACTTGTTTGATCACCTAAGATAAACATTCTATGCATAATCGCGACGATAAGTCGTGTTCGGTATGAATGCTTATAATCAGGTAATTGTTGGATATCTTTATACAGGTCTTTAACAATATCCTTTTCACCTAATTTCCCATAAATATGGAATGCGGCATAATAATAGTATAATCCTTTGTCCTGTACTTTTTCAATATAATATCTAGCGGACTCTAAATCATTACTTCGATGATACATTTCTGCCGTATATAAATCACATTTACTGAGTAGACTTGGCACATTAAATTGACTTGAGAACTTTCTGACAAGATCATATAATTCTTTTGCCTTGTCATATCGTCTAACCAGACTGTAGGCTTTTCCTCGGGTTAATCTGACTTCCATCGCCCACTTGTAGTTCATGCTTTGTTCTAACTGTAGGATGGTTTTTTTGCCAATTTCGATTGAATCCATAAACATGTACCGATTGACATAAGCATAGGTTAAAAAGGCATTAATATAAGGGTCTAATGTATAATCTCCTAGTTTTCTTGCCCTGAGCAAATACTCTGTTGCTTGATTAAATCGACGTGTGTTGGAATAATTAACACCTTTTATGAACAACCACATTTGTTTTTGTGGGTTAGTTAAGTATTCAAAGACTGTTTCTAAGGTTTTTAATTGAACATCATAATTGATTGTACGATTATTTGGTACGACTAGGTAGAGGTACTTAATCAAAGTATACTCGATTAGTAATGGTGAGTTTTCATATTTATGTTCATTCTTAAACAACTGTTCTGCGACATTATCGGCATCTTCAAACTCGTAATTAAATAGATGTTTTTTTAGTTTTTCCGATAGTTGGTAAAAGTCATCTTTGAGCACACCACTATCGTAAAAATCAATGTCAAGAACATCAAATAAATCTTTTAAGGTATCTTTATTTGGCACAACCTTACCTGTTTCAATGGTTGAAATCAATGTATGCGACATATTTGAGAGTTTTGCGAGTTGTCGTAAAGACAATCCTTTTTGATTTCGATTATACCGAATTAGGATTCCCAAAAGCTTCAATCCATTCGTTGTTTCATGAGCCACAATTATCACCTCATTTACAGTATATCACACTTTAGAGTAAAAAGCATATATAGAAATATTGTAAACTATGATAACGTGTGTACTACCTCACCGTTAATGATGACAGTTTCGGCACGTGTCATGATATCAAATAATGGTCCATTCCAAATAATGATATCAGCATCTTTCCCTTCTTCTAGAGAACCAACGCGATCATCAATACCATTAACTTTTGCCGATGTGATCGTTAATGCTTTTAACGCTTCTTCTTCAGATAATCCTTCTTTTATAAATAGCGCAGCTTGAACTAGTGTTGTGTCTAAGGTAATGACAGGATGATCTGTCATTATCGCAAATGTAATATCGTGATCTTCTAACACTTTTGCTGATGTGAACGATTTATTTACTAACTCATATTTTGATGCCATCCCTAATGTTGGACCAATAATGAGAGGCACTCCAGATTGTTTGATTTGTTCAGGAATTAAATAGGCTTCCGTTGCATGATCAATTGTTGCATTTAAATCAAATTCTTTAATAATACGAATCGCTGTCATAATATCATCAGCGCGATGGGCATGAATTTTAACAAGCATGCCATCAAAGACTCGCATTAATGAATGTAATTTCATATCAAATGGAGGTTTCTTCGCATCTTCCTCACCAGCTTCATAAGCCTTAATTTTATCATAATACTCTTTGGCTTTAAACAACCATTCCCGCATTAAAGCTGCGCTTGCCATACGCGTTGCTGGATTCTTTTTATCGCTTCCATAAACACGTTTTGGATTTTCTCCTAATGCCATTTTCATACAGGTTTCTTCTTTAATAATCATCTCATCAACGGTTTCACCATATGTCTTAATAGCAGAAAAGGTTCCACCGATGATGTTGGCACTACCCGGTCCTGTATTCACAGTTGTAATACCCGACTTATACGTATACTCAAATGCCATATCTTTTACATAGACACTATCGATACCGCGCAATTCAGGATAGATTGGTCCACTGATTTCATTGGTATCATTTCCTTCAAAACGAATCCCTTCTTCCATGATTCCAATGTGACAATGAGGATCAACTAATCCTGGTGTAACGAGTTTCCCACCAGCATCGATAACCGTTGCTTCTGGATAGTCTTTCGCATCAAATTGACCAACTTTCTTAATTTTGTCATTCTCGACTAAGATTGAGCCATTATGAATATCATTTCCGGTAACACGTTTAATATGTGCATTGGTTATTAGTAACATAAAATCTCTCCTTTTTATTATCGTTATGTTTATTATAACACTATTTTACTTAAGGTTGGACCTTAATTTCAATATTAGGCTCTAATGTCTATACATTTTACCTAAATTACTGTATAATGTGACTATATATTTGAGGTGATTATATGTTGATACTCATTGGGGCAAGTGCTAGTGGAAAAAGCAATATTGCCAAACTACTAATCAAAGATTACCATTTTGAAAAAGTTATCACAACGACAACTAGACAAAAGCGACCAGGTGAAATTAATCACATTGATTATCACTTCACAACGAAGAAACGATTTTTGAAAAAAAAGAAAAAAGGTGGCTTTTTAGAAACTGTCACTTATGATAATGAGTATTATGGAACCCCTAAAGATGAAGCTGGGTTAAATAAAGTATTATTTGTTGACCCCGATGGTGCTAACAGCATCTATTACCATCATATTGAACATGTTGTCTTCTTCTATCTCAGTGCTCGTGAAGAAACCCGTAAGGAACGGATGTTAGATCGCGGTGACACGTTAATCCAAATTATTGATCGACTAGAAAAAGATGCTGCACATTTTAAAAAAGATAATCTTGTGCACATCGATTATATTGTTGATACCAGTGATGAGTCTTTAGAAGAATTAACATATAAAATTGCTATGCTATATCATAATCATGTCCATAACGATAATCAAATGAGTATTTATGATGTTTTCAGAAATGATGACCGTGATAAAATAAAACAAAGTGAAGATGACTAATCTTCACTTTATTTTTTTATCCTTTTTTCTTTAATAGCTCATCTTTGATTTTCCATAATTTCAAGGATAAATCAACATAATATTTATGTGGGTATTCAAAGCGTTTAACTTCATCCCACAAGGTGTCTTTTTCATGATTGGCATGCGCTTTAACTGTTTCAATATCAGGTACATCATAAACTAGCTCACCACGTTTAAAGATAGGTTCATGCATACATTTAATAGTATAGTCTTCAAACGTTTTTTGTTTCCATGTATAGTTTGGATCGAAAATAGTTAACGTCTCATCATTGTTTAACTCTTCATCGTAGAGTGTTAATAAATCCGCTTCTGCTTTTCCATCTTTTGAATAGATACGGTAGACTTTTTTATAATGCGGTGTTGTGATTTTTTCCACATTATCACTGACTTTGATTTTTGGTGTCACTTGGCTATCTTCACAGATACCTGCGAGTTTATAAACTGATCCTAATACGGGATCTGTTTTGGCTGTAATCAGTCTTTCACCAACCCCAAATAAGTCAATTGGTGCGCCTTGATTGAGTAACTCTTTAATCGTGAACTCATCTAATGAGTTACTGACAACAATTTGACACTGTTGTAATCCAGCATCATCCAACATTTGTCTTGCTTGTTTTGCAAGATACGTTAAGTCACCAGAATCGATACGAATAGCAAAAGAGTCCACTCCCTTAGGGAGTAATACCTCTTGGATGACCTTAATCGCATTTGGAATACCTTTTTTTAAGGTATCATAGGTATCGACAAGTAGTGTACAATCGTTGGGGTAAGTCTCGGCATAGACTTTCATGGCTTCATACTCTGACTCAAACATTTGAATCCAAGAGTGTGCCATTGTCCCTAATGCTTTAATTTTAAACTTCTGATCTGCGACCACATTGCTCGTTGCGTCAATACCGCCAATATAAGCACTTCTTGTCCCATACAACGAGCTACTAACACCATGCGCTCGACGAGCACCCATTTCTAAGATTTTACGATCGCCTGCTGCGTGTTTAATCCGGGCTGCCTTTGTCGCAATTAGCGATTGATGATTCACAACTAATAATAAGAAAGTTTCAATCAACTGCGCTTCAATAACGGGCGCTTTAATGGTTAATAAAGGTTCGTTAGGAAACACAACACTACCTTCTTTAAAACCGTATATATCACCGGTAAATCGTAAGTCACGCAAGTAATCAATGAAGTCCTCATCAAATAATCCTCGCGACTCAAAATAAGCGATGTCTTCTTCATTAAATCTAAAGTTTTTAATGTATTTAATAATGGAATGTAATCCCGAGAAAATAGCGTATCCACCACGGTCAGGAATCTTTCTAAAGAATAAGTCAAAGATGACTTCTTGATCTTTTTTTCCTGCCTTAAAATAACCATAAGCCATTGTTAATTCATAAAAATCAATGACCATTGCTTCATTTAGCGAATTCATCGGTTCGTCACTTCAACATGAATGCCTTCAAGCACATCCAATGCTTTTTCATGTAACGCTGGATCGAATGAGGCAGTCGCTTTTGCATCAACAATTATATGTGCATTAGGTAACGCGCTTTTTGCGATAACGGCATTACTCAATACACAGATATTCGAGACAAGCCCACATAGTTCAATTACACTGTAGTCTTTATCTTTGAGATAGTTACCCAGTTCTAGTGATGGGAATGTATATTTTATAAAGGTCTTATCTTCATTAGTTTTAACAGCCTTAACATCAGATTGTATATCATGACCGTGTGTTCCTTCAACACAATGAATCACTGGTAAATTTTTACCTTCTTCTTTATCGAGATAATCTTTTTCATGTGTATCTTGTGTAAACACAACGTCATCATTTGCTTGACGATAAGCCTTGATTTTATGAATAATTTCATCCTTAATATCGATCGCGCCATCAAATCCTAATGCACCATCAATAAAATCATTCTGATAATCTACAACAATTAATAGTTTTTTCACACTACTCACCTCACAACTATTATAACAAATTCTAAAAAAAACACCACTAATTGTGGTGTTTTATTAAGGGTTTATGCGTTTTTAAAATTGTCTGAAACTTTTTCCCAGTTAATCACTTTGAAAAAGTTAGCGACATAGTCGGGACGACGGTTTTGATAATTTAGGTAATAGGCATGTTCCCATACATCAATACCTAAAATTGGTGTTCCTAAGTCAAGTGGTGTATCTTGGTTAGGAGTTGATGTTACCAC
>JAASSV010000021.1 GCA_021767685.1 Caryophanales bacterium
AGTAAAAAAGAAACGAAAACATGGTTGAGCCACCGGGCACGTCCATTGTTATTTTCAACTGCATTACCACCTGCTGCAACAGCAGCGGCACTAGAGAGTGTGAGTATGCTTATGGAAAGTGATGAGTATACAGAAACATTATGGAATAATGCCCGTTACTTTAAAGAGAAACTGGAAAAACTCGGATTTGACACAGGACATAGTGAAACACCTATTACACCAGTTATTATAGGAAACGAAGCCAAAACAATGGAGTTTAGTAAAGCATTACTTGATGCAGGGGTTTATGTGTCAGGTATCGTGTTCCCAACGGTTCCGAAAGGGACAGGACGATTACGCTGTATGATTAGTGCTGCTCACACAGAAGCAAATCTTGATTTTGCAGTAAAACAATTTGAACGTGTAGGGAAAGAATTAGGTATTATTTAAAAGCAACTTCGGTTGCTTTTTTTTCTTGTCTGAGAGTTATTTGTAATGTATAATAAATAGAAAGGAGATGTGATGATGAAACGAATTTTACGGTTACTATTTGTATTGGTTTTTGCTGTTATGTTATCAAGTTGTAGTAGTTCAAGCGATGGGGTATATCCAACAGATGACTACTATGATTCTGGCGAGAATGGAGAACAAGAAACACCGGATTATGATCCAGGGGATAAGGACTTATCGAATGGTGGAGAAATCCTACAAGCAGAAACACCAACCTTACCAGAACGAAAAATCATTTATGAAGCAGAGATTAGTTTACTTAGTGAAGATATCGAAGCAAGTTATACTGAGGTAACAAATACCTTAGATAGTTATACAGCTTATGTCGAAGCTGAAAATATTACTAACAAACAAATTGATGTTGTTATTCGCGTGTTATCAAGTGAATTTGATGATTTAGTGAATGATCTGAAATCAAGTGGCGAGTTATTAAACTACACAAAAACAAGTGAAGATATCACTAATGCTTATTCAACATATGAGGCACGTCTAGAAGCGTTAGAAACACAGCATGATCGGTTGGTCGTATTGATGGACCAAGCAACTGACTTAGACGATATTCTCACCTTAGAAGAACAACTTATTGAAATTGAAGCAGAACTCAATACCCTAGGTCAAAAACTAGCAACTTATGATTCATTAGTAGATTATTCGACAATCACATTAAGTATTGATTATATTTATAACTTACAATCGCTGTTGCCAGAAACTGATCGTCCAAATGTAACGATTGTTGATCAAACGACGGATACCGTTGTTCTTGATGTATACAATAAGAGCGAACGTGATGTGACACTTTATGTGAACGTCTTAGACAATGGTGAAGTCATTCAACAATATGAACGCCAAGCGTTAGGAGAAAGTACGGAACGCTTTAATATTGGTGATTTAGATAGTGGTACACGATATCACTTTGTTGTTAGTGCTTTACAAAGCGAAAGTCTCCGTTCAGATGAACATGTCGTTTCGACAGAGACACTACCTACATTTGGTTCAAGAGTGAGCAACACCTTTGATGCATCATTAGCAAGTATGATTATGCTTGGTAAAGGATTAGTACTAGTAGCCACTGCATTAGTTCCATATCTTGTTGTTGGGGCAGTAATTTTCGTTCCACTGTATATATTTGTCATTAAGCCACGTCGGATAAAAACACAAGCAATGCGTAAAGAAATTAGAGAGCGTGTTAGACAGCAACGTAATAATAAAAAGCATGATGAATAATAAAAAGGCATTCAATTGCCTTTTTTTATTGTAATTATTATGTATAATAAAAGTAAGGGTGTGATGCATATGAGTTATTTAGAAAACTGGTTACATGTACTTAATCAGATTGATGATGATAACACATACAAAGCAGCATGGGGGAGAGCAATTATAGAATGTGTTAATGAAGAGGCGTATGAGACTCAAAATAATCTCATTATTTTGTATGAATATGATATTGTCAAAAAAATGATGAAGTATTATTGGAACTTATATTGCTATTTTAATTTAAATCATTACGTACCAAAAAAAATCATGCGACGTGTTGATGCGTTGAAAAAGGAATATTATGGCAAAAAGCAGAATAAACAAATGGTTTGGTACGATAAAGTTGATAGTTACTTAAAGCAATATCCACAAAAGTATGAACAGCTAATTAAACAATTTATGACCATATCCAATAAAGGATTTGCCTATCAGTTTTTGCGTGTTAAAAGGCATAAAGTTGATTTATATAAACTTGATACAAGACGAAAAGTGATCATTTTTGAACGGAATCAATTAACGATTATTAAACAATACGCAGAGTCGTTATTAAACCTTATTCATTACCGTTGGATATCGGTATTGAGTAAACATAATAAGTCACCGAATATACCAAAAAAATGTGAAGCGTCAATGTTAGATAAATCATATAAATGTAGTTTGACAAAAGAACGCAATACGTTGTTAAGATATTATCATTTAGAAGGGGCAAAGGATTTTTATACTGGAGATATACTAGAAGTTGCGGATATCCAAGCAACAGGCATCTTACCATATCGGTTTTTGTATGAGTGTCCCCTTTGGAATATCGTTTTGACGACCAAAGACAATATTAAGAAATATGGTGCAAAACACCCATCACGACAAACAATTAATCGTTTAAAAGAGCGAAATTTAAAATTATATGACTTATTGAAAGATACACGCTTGCAAGCAAAAACTGAGTTAGAAGATGTCATCAATTCAGATTTACTGGATCGTTACTATACCGATTTAGTAGGAGAAGATTATGGAGTATAATAAGTTAGTTAGAGATAAAATACCACATATCATAAAGAAAGATCATCGCGAGTGTGAAACAGAAATATTAAGCGATACCGAGTTTAAAAAAGCACTTAAAGACAAATTAATTGAAGAAGCAACGGAGTTGCGAGAAGCTGACTCAAAAGATGAAATAATCGAAGAGCTTGCAGATATTTATGAAGTTTTGGAAACAATCCTAATGCAAGAGATAATCGATAAACGAATTATTGATAAAAAACGAATTCATAAAAATATGAGCAAAGGAGCTTTTGAAGATAAAATATTACTTAAACGTGTAAAATAACCTGATATCTATTTTTCTTTCATAACTTATTCATATTCTTTGGATTATGTTTCGGTATAATGAAACTAGATATGAAGGTGAGGTGGCTTTATGTATATCTTTTATGGGTTACTAGTCATTGTCTTATTAATAAGTACGATACCACTGTATTTATTCTTTACAGAGTATAAACCACCAAATGAAGAAGAAGCGAATAAATACCGAAATAATCGTAAAAAAGAGGCGGATGACGTTGTGACAATAACAACGCTCAATGCCGGATTTTGTGGTCGTGATCGCGCACAAGAATTCTTTACTGATGGAGGCCATTCAGCTGGTGCAAGAACGCGTGAAGAACGATTTGATAATCTGATTTCGATAACATCGGAGTTGCGAGAAATCAGTAGTGATATCTTTTGTTTGCAAGAAATCGACACTCACGGAACACGAACATCAGACATCAATCAAATCGAGCACTTTGCTTCAGAGTTAACGAATCATAATATCTTTTTTGCCTATAACTATGTCTCGAAATGGGTTCAACAACCGCTTATGCATCCAATGGGAAATGTGAATAGTGGCTTAGCGTTATTAAGTAAGTTTAAAGTAAAATCATCTGACCGCATTCAATTAATAACAGATGATCAACTACCAAAACGTCTTCTGGGTCCAAAAGAAGCGATGGTCATTACGCGTTTTGATTGTTTATCACTAGAACTCATTGTGATTAATGTCCATATCATGCCATATACAAAATCTGATGAGTTACGAAAACGTCAACTTGAGCAAGTTATTAATCATGCAGCGATGTTATATGATCCACTGAAAAATCATGTTATTATAGCGGGAGATTTCTACTTTGAGTTAAACAAAGAGAATGAGACATCACGTCCTGCTTTTGATCATAACATCATCCCAGATGGATTTGCATTATATTTTGATCATGATCACCCATCTACAAGAAGTATGAAACAACCATATATGTCAGAAATTACTGAATTATTGACAACTGATGGGTTCATTGTATCGAAGAATCTTCATTCGGTATCTGTTAAAACGCATGATTATGGTTTTCGCAACACAAACCATCAACCAACAACATTAACGATTAAACGAAAATAATTCACATTGGTGAATTATTTTTTTTATTCACAAAGTCCAGGTAATTTGTTATAATTTAAAAGATAGTAAATAGGGGGAAAACAATGAAAACAACAATATTTTTTGATCTAGATGGTACATTGTTACCAATGAACTTTAATCAATTTATGGAGAAATATTTTAAAGCACTATCTAAGCACTTCTATGATATGATGCCACCTGATACCTTACAAAAAGCTGTCATGGGTGGTACTGAAGCGATGGTTAAAGATCAGTCAGATAAGACGAATGAAGATGTGTTTATGTCTTATTTTAGCCAGTTTGTAAATGATGATATGGAACTGTATAAGAATTGTTTTAATGAGTTTTATGTCTCTGATGGATTTCAAACAGTTAAAGAAGCGACATCTCAAAATGAGCTTATGCAAGAAGCTGTAAAAGTTTTGAAAGACAAAGGATACTCGGTTGTTGTAGCGACCAATCCACTGTTCCCAATGCAAGCAAATCTTGAACGGATTAAATGGGCTGGATTAGATGCAGAGGATTTTACCTTTATCACGTCTTTAGAAGCGAATACAAAATGTAAACCAAGTCCATTATTTTACCAAGAACTTTTAGATGAACTAGACCTTACATCTGAAGAAGTACTGATGGTTGGTAATGATTATCTTGAAGATCTAGCCGCAAGCGAATGTGGTATTGAAACATATATTGTGCAAGGTAATACACTGAATGATGAGGTAAAGAAATATACAGCAGATTTTGATACATCTGATCGCGATTTTTTAGCTTACATCAAAGCGTTACCAGAAGTAAATTAATAACAATAAATACATAAAAAGTTAGTATACACGTTATAATAATACTAACTTTTTTAATCGACATAGGACAAACTGGTTAAATTAGCAGTTATTTTCAGTTGTGATGTAAAAAAACAATTGGTATAATAGGGAATAGGTGATAAATATGAAAGCATATACAAAACAAGCACAAGAGGTACTCAAAGACTTTGATGTTACGGTTGATCAAGGATTAAGCAAAGAACAAGTACAAAAAAATAAAGAACACTATGGTGAGAATGCATTAATTCAAGAACAATCAGAGAGTTTATTGCATATGATTATCGGCGAGTTAGGGAACTTTTTAAATCTGTTATTAATTGCTGCTGCAATTATCAGTATTATTGCTAGTGGACATTTAACTGATGGACTCTTTATCATTGCGATTGTTATTTTAAATACAGGATTAAGTGTCTTTCAAGAACGCAAAGCAAATAATGCGGTTGAAGCACTGAAAAGTATGAGTGCTCCCAAAGCAAAAGTTATTCGTGATGGACAAACACAAGAAGTTGCTTCAACTGACTTAACGGTTGGAGATATTATCGTTGTTGAAGCGGGAGATTATATCCCTGCAGATGTCCGTTTTATTGAAACCACTAATCTAAAAGTAGATGAAAGTGCATTAACGGGAGAAAGTGTCCCAGTAAATAAAGATGCTGAGTTTATTGGTGAAGAGGACACAGGTATTGGTGATCGTGAAAACATGGGATACATGAGCACCATTGTTACCTATGGACGCGCAGTAGGAATTATCACCTCAGTTGGAATGGAAACAGAAATCGGTAAAATTGCAACACTACTGAATGAAGTAACTGATGAAATGACACCACTTCAAAAGAAAATTGATCGACTTGGAAAACTTCTAGGTACTGTCAGTATTATCGTTGTTGTCATCATTTTCTTAGTTGGGTTTATCTATAACGCTATTGGATTCCGTGAGTTTGAAATATTAGATTTATTTATGGTTAGTGTTAGTTTAGCAGTTGCTGCAATCCCAGAAGGATTACCAACCGTTATTACCGTTGTACTCAGTCTTGGTATGCGTAAAATGGCGAAAAAGAAAGCCATTGTTAAAGAATTAAATGCAGTTGAAACATTGGGTAGTACAACCGTTATTTCTAGTGATAAAACCGGAACATTAACGCAAAATAAAATGGTTGTGACACGTGTATTTGATAATGAAAATTTATACGAAGTAACCGGGAATGGATATGAGTTTGAAGGAGAGATCAAAGGTGAAAGTGATGCCTTAAGTAAACTCGTTGAAATCGGAGGACTTTGTAATGATGCCAAAATAGAAGAAGATAATTTAATCGGAGACCCAACAGAGTTAGCCTTAGTCACGTTACTCGGTAAAACGGGGCAAGACCCAACAACCTTAAGAAAAGAACATGAGCGCTTAGATGAGTATCCATTTGATAGTGATCGTAAGCGTATGTCGACCTTACATCAAGTGGATGATAAACAACTGATGTATACGAAAGGTGCTCCAGATGAGTTGCTTGATGTATGTTCACATTATTATCACCAAGGAGAAGTTAAACCAATCGATGATAAATTTAAAGATGTTGTTAGACTTGCCAATCAAGGAATGGCGCGTAATGCCTTACGTGTATTAGGCTTTGCTTATAAAGAGTTAAATGACTATGATGATATTAAAGACGAAGAAAACAATCTTATCTTTGTCGGACTTGTTGGAATTATTGATCCGCCAAGAGAAGAAGTTAAGGACGCTATTGCGGTATGTCATCGTGCTGGTATTCGCGTCGTCATGATTACAGGAGATCATAAAATTACCGCTAGTGCTATTGGCGTAGAACTGGGGATCATAGATGATGAGAGTCATGCGATTGATGGCACAGAAATCAATAATTTAAGTGATGAAGAACTAGTTGAAAAAGTGAAAGATACTAATGTTTTTGCACGGGTATCACCACATCATAAAGTACGTATTGTCAAAGCGCTACAAGAAGCAGGCGAAATATCAAGCATGACAGGAGACGGAGTGAATGATGCCCCTGCCCTCAAACAAGCAAATATTGGTGTGGCAATGGGGATTACTGGGACTGACGTTTCAAAAGAAGCCTCTGACATGGTTTTAATGGATGATAACTTTACAACAATTGTTGATGCGGTAAAAGAAGGTCGTGTCATTTATACGAATATTCGAAAATTTGTCGGGTATTTAGTTAGTTGTAATGTCGGTGAAGTGTTACTTATTTTTGTTGCGATGTTACTTGGATGGGGAAGCCCATTAATGCCAATTCAAATATTATGGATTAATTTAGTCACTGACTCATTCCCTGCCTTTGCGCTAGGGGTTGAAAAAGAAGAACCGGGCGTTATGGAACGCGATCCAATCGACCCAGATGCATCAATTGTTGATAGAGTGATGAGTGTTGCTATTGGTTTCCAAGCCGTCTTTCTTACAATTGCCGTATTAACGTCATACTATATCGGCCATAACATTATTGGTGGTCATGAGTATATGGGACAAACTTTTGCCTTTATTACAATTATTACCGGTGAGTTATTCCGTGCGTACTCAGCAAGAAGTGAAAGTTTATCTATTTTCCAGATGAATCCATTTGATAATAAATATGTAAACTATTCCGCATTATTTGGATTTGGGCTATTAATGATTGTTATCTTTGTTCCTGGCATCAATGATTTATTTAGAACAAATGTTGGGTTAACTTGGCAATACTTCATTATCGCCTTTGGCCTTGGATTCTTACCACTGTTTGGTGGAGAACTTGCCAAATTATTTAAGACACATTAAGACAGTAAACGACAACAGAAATGTTGTCGTTTTTTTATGCATAAAAAAACGCTCATAATGAGCGTTTCATTAATAACTAAAAACTAATGCGTCATATGCATTTAATGTGATTGATTTGAAGTAATCAATATTACCTGTATTAACGATAATATCATCAACGTTACGTTCCCATTCAAATGAGACTGATGATTCACCGAGATTGACTGCGATGAGTAGACGTTTTTCTTTATGATGTCGTTCAAATAGGAATAGATTATCATACGTTGTTTCACATGGAATGAAGGCACCATAAACAAGGGTATCTCCATAGTCTTCACTATGACGTAACTTGATTAATTTCTGATAATGATAAAAGACACTTTGTTTGTTTTTAAGGTTATCATCGACATTGATAAATAAGTAGTTATTGTTTGGTCTTAACCATGGTGTTCCTGTTGTGAAGCCACCGTTGTTTGATTTGTCCCATTGCATTGGTGTTCGTGCATTATCACGACCATTTAAGTAAACTTGGGACAAAAACTCATGTTGTGTCATTGCTTGTTGTTCGATGACATATTCACGATGTCTATTGTGGATCTCTATATCGTTATAATCATCAATGTGTTGGTATTTTACATTTGTCATTGCAATTTCTTCACCTTGATAAACAAATGGGATACCTTTCATCATGTGTAATACAGTCGCAAATGCTTTGGCACATTTTTCATTATAGCGACCATCATTTCCCCAACGTGATGTGACGCGACCTAAATCGTGGTTGTTAAAGAACAGGCTGTTCCAAGCGTCATCAGGTAATTCCTTTTGCCATTTATACAACACGTCTTTTAATGCTTTACGATCGAGAGGTGTTGTTTTAAATTTATTATAGGTTTTATCCCAGTTTAACGTAATATGCTCAAACTGGAATATCGTCGATAATTCTTTACGTTTTGGATCTGTATAAAGACGGGCATCATCAATAGAAGCACTCCAAGTCTCCCCAACAGTAAACGCATCATACTTATTAAAAGTATCTTTAGCTAAGGTTTGTAATCTCGGGTGAAGTCTTTTTCCGTTGCTTGTGACACCCTTATCAATATCTTTACCAATGAGTTCAATGACATCCAAACGGAAACCTTTGATTCCCTTGTCTAACCACCAGTTAATCATGTCGTATATATCTTTTCGCATTGCTTTGTTATCCCAGTTGAGATCTGGTTGTTCCTCAGCAAATAAGTGGAAGTAGTGTTGATCAGTTACTTCATCATATGTCCAAGCACTGCCACCAAAAACACTCTCCATATCTGTCGGAGAATCTTTCCATATATAGTAATCACGATAGGCATTGTCTTTAGCCTTTTTAGCTTCTAAAAACCATGGATGTTGATCAGATGTGTGATTAATCACAAGATCCATAATAATACCAATATCATGTTTTTTAGCTTCTTTAATCAACTGCTCCATATCTGCCATAGAGCCAAATACAGGATCAATCTTTTGATAGTTTGAAATATCGTATCCATTATCTTTCATTGGTGATTCATATACGGGTGATAACCATAAAATATCAACCCCTAAGTAACACAAATATTCTAATTTCTCTATAATTCCTTGGATATCCCCAATCCCATTACCTGTAGTATCATTAAAACTCTTTGGGTATATTTGATAAATGACATTATTATGCCACCATTTCTTCTCCATAAAAAACCTCCTTATGATTTAGTGTAAACCCTTTCATTACTATTATATAGTATGGGTTCATATAAGTAAATGATTATTATGTTAATTACGGTTAAGAACAGCATATTCATTAAAAAAGAGCGCATAACATAATGAAATTGGTTACAATTTCATCACCTTATACACTCTTGATTTTTAGTGTTATCTTTGTGACTTATTCTTGAATGGCATCTTTTAAACGATTACTGATAGGTGTTCCTACAAGGACGCATGCTGCAATCTCAAGTAGTGAGTTAACAATCAATATGGTTACTAAGAAACCAAAAATTGATCCACCGATGAAGTAATTCGATACATAATCAATGAC
>JAASSV010000022.1 GCA_021767685.1 Caryophanales bacterium
ATTCTTTTAATCAAATACTTTGTCATTTGATCCGCCTCTTTCAATATATAATCTAATTAATATTATACATTTTTTTGCTTAAAATGCAACGTAGTACGGCGCTAGAAACGTGTAACTTAGCCGTAAAGTCCGTGAATATTTTGTAAATAAAAAAAATATAAAAATAAATGATACCTAGGATATCCCTTTAAAAAAGGAAAACCCATTAATTTAACATACTAAAGCATAAAACATATTCTAAAATATAAAAAAATTATAAATAAGAAGCCTTCTTCAACTAATTGTTTGATAAGTAATTAATCAAAAAAATTGCAAATAAAAAAGGCATTTCTGCCTTATTTAAGGGTTTTAAAGAACATTTCTGCCGTATTGATGTTTGATGCTAGTGGGATTTTGTAAACATCACTTAATCTAAATAAGCCTTGCACATCTGGTTCATGTGGTTGAGCTGTTAATGGATCACGGAAGAATAAGATTAAGTCAATATCGCCATTAGCTACTCGTGCACCAATCTCTTGATCTCCCCCGAGTGGACCACTGCGGTAACAATGGATGACTAAGTCTGTTGCTTCCATCACTTTATGTCCAGTGGTTCCTGTCGCATAGAGTTGATGATCCTTTAAGATGTTTTCGTGTTTTTGGCAAAATGTAATCATTTCTTTTTTCTTTTTATCATGTGCTATAATCGCAATTTTCATACTGTCACCTCGCTTAAATAAGTAAGACGAACGCAGTCAGGGCTAAGAAAATTAATAACACAAAGGGTAATAACCCAAAAAGGTATTCTTTGTGTGATGCTTTTTCATGCTCATCAGGCGAATCGTTATCAAAATATTTGAATTTATCGGTGTTTGCCATATAAAAAACTCCTATCAATGTCATATTATATCACTAAAGTTGTTAAGATAAAAAGAAAAACCGAAACTTTTCGGTTTATTTTTGAAACATTTCGATTAATCGTTCTATTTTTGTGTAGTTAATATAACGTGATTCCCTAAGGAGTTCTTTACCATCACTGAAGATTAAAACAGTCGGTACACTGAAGATCAAGTGATCTCCTCTAAACTGATCCATATCATCAATATATATAGCATATTTCTCAATCTCATCAATATTCGAAACATTTCGTTTAAGTGTATCTAAAATGGTATTGCATATAGTACAGGTATGTGATTTTGCGATAATCATCGCAAAGTCTTTATTAAGAACAGTTTCAATTTCTTGTTGTGTCGTAAGTGTCTTCATAGTATCACCTCAATTTGATTTCAAGTTAGTATACTAACAAAATGTTAAAATGTCAATTAGAATACCCATATCTTATTAAGAAAAAAATGTATATTACGTGCATGTAATATTACGTTAGTGTAATATAAGGTTGGAGGTGACCAGTATGGAGAGTATGGACTTACTTAAAGCCATCAGTAATGAAACAAAATTACGACTGGTAAGCTTATTAATAGAAAACGAGTTATGTGTCTGTGAACTAGAAGAAATCTTACATATTAAACAAGCAACAATCTCACGTAATCTGAGTCGATTAAAAGATGCGAATGTTGTTGATGTAAGACGTGATAAGCAACGGGGATTTTACTATTTGACAGAACACTTTTTATCACAAATTCATTTTCTTACACACATTAAAGAATTACGATTAAAAGAACCACAATTAGAAAAAGATTACAAAGCCTTCATTGAACATGAAGCTGTAAAAGACCAAAACATATATGTATGTAATGCATTTAAAGAGGTGACTTAACATGACGAAAAAAACAATGCGTGTTGATGGTATGACATGTGCAATGTGCGCGAAAACCATCGAAAATACATTTGCTGATCAAGAAGGTGTTACTGCTAAGGTAAATGTTGGGGCAGGAAAAGTCATATTTGATTATAATGAAGATCAATATAGTTTTGTTGATTTGGCAAACATGGTTGAAGCAGTTGGCTATGAACCTGTTTTAGAAGAATCACTAGATGATAATAAAAATTATCGTAAGAAACTAAGAATTGAAATTTACATTGCGGTAATCTTTAGTATACCGCTACTATGGGCAATGTTTTCTCATATTCCAGGGTTTGATTTTGTATACGTTCCTGCTATCTTAACAAATGGAATTTTCCAATTAGTTGTAAGTGGGGTCGTTCAGTTCTATATTGGTAAAAGATTCTATATTGCTGCATACAAGAGCATTAAGAAACGTGTCTTAGGAATGGATATCTTAGTTGTCATGGGAACAACAAGTGCGTATTTATATAGTATGTACTTACTCTATGAACAATTATTTGTCAATCCACAAATGCATCCAACATATTACTTTGAAATAAGTGCCCTAATTATAACGATGGTACTTATCGGTAATTACATTGAACACATTGCAAAAGAACGGACCACAGATGCATTAGTCGAGCTAGTTAACTTAGGCGCAAAAGAAGCTCGCGTTATTCGTGATGGAAAAGAACAAATGGTTGATATTGATGAAGTTTATCTTGGCGATAAAGTAGTTGTATTAGCCAATGAGAAGATTCCTGTGGATGGGAAAATTATCAAAGGTTCAACCTATATTGATGAATCGATGATCACAGGAGAAAGTATTCCTGTTTTAAAAGATGAAAACAGTGATGTTATTGGTGCGACGATTAATCTACGTGAAAAAATCACTCTTGAAGCGACTAAAGTCGGTGCCAATACAATGCTTGCACAAATCATTCAAACTGTTGAAGATGCCGCAAGTGAGAAACCACCAATACAACGTACTGCAGATAAAATTGCTGCCTACTTTGTCCCAATGGTTGTCAGCATCGCGATCATCAACTTTATTGTTCAATTTGGATTATTGGGCTATGCGTTTGAAACATCATTTACAAGAACAGTTGCTATCTTAGTTATTAGTTGTCCGTGTGCGTTAGGACTTGCGACACCAACCAGTATTTTAGTTGGTAACGGAAAAGCTGCGCAAAACCATATCTTATATAAAGGTGGAGAATTCTTTGAACTTGCTAATAAGATTGAAGCCATTGCCTTTGATAAGACAGGGACATTAACAAATGGAGAACCAATTGTAACAGATTACTTAGGTGATGAATCTGTTCAAGAGATGGTTTATGCGATTGAGAAGGAATCAACGCATCCAATCAGTCAGGCGTTTAAAGAGTTTTATGAAAAGAATCATTCTGAAGGAACAGATTTAGAGATCTCTCAATTTGATACCATCAAAGGAAAAGGAATCAAAGCGACTGTAAATAAAAAACGGATTCATATCGGATCAACCAAAATGGTCACAGACTTAAGTCTTGATAATCCGTTTGAAAAAGAGAGTCTAGAATTATTAAACCAAGCGAAAACAGTAAACTTTATTATTGTTGATAATGAAGTCGTTGCGCTTTATGGTGTTCGTGATGAAATTAAAGACACATCAAAAGATGTTATTAATGAAATGAAAAAACGTGGATTAACCCCATATATGATTACGGGAGATAACCAACATGTTGCTAATGCCATTGCAAAAGAGTTAGGTATCGAACATGTGTATAGTGAAGTCTTACCACATGAAAAAGCAGATATCGTTAAAGATATTAAAGCAACAGGTAAAATCACTGCATTCGTTGGTGATGGGATTAACGATGCACCAGCGTTAAAACTTGCCGATGTTGGAATTGCGATGGGACATGGAACTGATGTTGCGATAGATAGCAGTGATGTCACATTAATGAGTTATGACTTAGGTCTTGTAATTAAAGCGATTGATATGTCGAAAGCAACACTTAAGAATATCTATCAAAACTTTGGCTGGGCATTCAGTTATAATATTGTTGCCATTCCACTTGCCGCAGCTGGTTACTTATCTATGGCACTTGCCGCTGCAGCGATGGCATTCTCATCAATCGCTGTTGTCTTGAACGCCATTAGATTAAAAGGATATAAATTACCAGAATTTAAAAAAGATACTAAAGAAGAAGGAGGTATGAATATGAAATTAAGAGTCTCAAACATGACATGTAATCACTGTAAAATGACAATTACTAACGCTCTGCAAGCTCAAGGAATCAATGATGTAAATATTGATCTTAAAGAGAAAACAGTCGAACTTGATCCTGTTGATAGAACATTAGAAGACATTAAAAAAATCATCGAGGACAAAGGATACGACGTAGAAGAGTAAATCACTTACAACCATCCATATATAATGGGTGGTTGTTTTTTTATTGTGGTCTTTTTAATGTATACTTTTGTCAAGGTAGTTTTTTATATTAGTCTTTAGATTGATTCTTGGTATGAATCAACGATATAATAAACTAAAGGATAAATACATTTTATATGGTTTTTACAAAAGGGTAATCTAGTAAAAAGGAGGCTAATAATGAAAGTTTTACGCATTGGTTTGATTGTTACTTTGTTCTTGTTTTTAACAGGCTGTATTTCTATGGATCGCATAGAAGATAACTTTACAGAGGCAGGATATGAGTATCAAACAGATGCTAGCGAGTTTATTGGAGCAACTGTTCAATCTATTCAAGATGATGATGTGCCTGTCGAGACACATGTCTTTGTGAATGGGATTGATGTTGCTGTTGTTCTTGAGTTTGAAAGTAGAGATGACTTGAATGATCAAATAGAGAACAATGAAGCATTAAAAGAGTGGTTAAATGAAGAGGATAACTCTGAATATATCCGCTCAACATTTCTTTTAATTCCGGTAACACTGAATTCGGATACGGAAGAAGAAATGGTAGAAATATTTAATGAATAGAAGGAGTGTCAATTAATGGAAAATGTTATTTTAATTATTATCGCCCTTGCTGCATTAACAGTCTTATTTTTTGCCTATACGACAAAAAGTAAACTAGCAAGAACTGTCAGTTACATCATTTTAGCGTCAATCTTATTAACACAAGCACTAGGTGGATTAGCTAACTTGATTAGTGGTGTCGAGTTTCTTAACTTTTTAGAACAACTCTTTAGAGGCATTAATGGACTTATCGTGTTTATTGAAGTTGGGTTGATTATATTTGTCACATTCTTTTATAAGTTTGGAACAAAGAACCCCCTTCTTAAAGGCGCAATTATTGTCTACGCTGTATTAATAGTACTTGTAGAATTTGGCGTATTTTAAAGAAAAAGATCACCTGAAAAGGTGATTTTTCTTTAACAAATTTTTTCTTTGCTTTTCTTGTTGATTTTATAATAAGGGTTTGCTATAATATAATAGCGCTTAAAAAGAGCGCCACAGGTGGGCGGGTAGCGAAGTGGCTAAACGCGGCAGACTGTAACTCTGCTCCTAACGGTTCGGCGGTTCGAATCCGTCCCCTCCCACCATTTCTTTTTAGGGGTGTGGTGTCAATGGTAGCACACCGGTCTCCAACACCGTTAGTACGGGTTCGAATCCTGTCACCCCTGCCATTATATAAAGTAGAGAAGCCTTTTTAGGCTTCTTTTTAAATTGAAATATGTTATAATTTAATTTGTAGAGCATTATGCAATGAAGCGGAAAGAGTAAGTCAATGATAAGAAGATTAAGAGTTGGGATTGTCCTAGTTTCAACAACAAGCATTTTTTCTGGAATTGTATTTGGTATTGTAATAATTGATTATGGGTTATCAATTGAAATCTTTCTACAATGGTGTTTAGTTTCGATGATTTTACTATTGATAGTAAAACTCATGAAACTAGAATCATTGTCAATTCGATATATAAAATATCTACAAGTATCATTGTTTATACAAATGGCTTTTCTTGCTTATGTAGTGATTTCGTTTTTCACAAGTATATTGATATTTAGTTGATAAGTTAATATTCTTTACGGAGTGTTTAATTATTTATGGAAATCTTTTTTTTGTTGCATTTTTCACTAGATCAACATGAGTTCGGTGTTTTTTGAACTTTATACAAATTATGATAATCTAAAAGATGAGTTAAAAGAGGTTCTATGTCAAGAAAGGAGACTCTGGATTTCTTAAAACATTAAGAAGGGGAGAAAATATATTATGAAAATGAAAGCATTCTTTAAAAAAGAGTATACTGTACTTGTTATGATAGTTGGTTTTTTATTCTATATGTCAATCATTAGATTTTTAGACTATAGAATCTTAACGATTAAAATGATATTTAATTTGATTTCTCTACTACCAATATTGTTTTTAATTATGTTGGTTCATAAAAGAAAACATAAAAGAATGTATTATAGTTTATTACTCATTTTTTGGAGTCTATTTACTGTAATTATAACCTACACAAACGTTATTGACGTATCGATATCTATGGTTTATTTTTCAAATATGATGAGCATTATTGTTTCGTATCAAGTAATAAGTGATGTTCTGCATGAATGAAATGATATCTTTTCTCCATAGTGTTCTTTTAAGTTTTTTACAGTTAAGATGAGGAGAAGTGCTCATTAAATAATCATACGACAATAGATAAAATATTGTCAGTCGATATCTTTTTAAAAACAGGCCCATTGATCTAATAAATAAAACAACAAAACAAAAGACGCAAATCCAATTGATTTGCATCTTGTTTTTGTTTTGTACCTAGTCGTAGTCATGAGACTATAAAAGTATAGAACCAAGCCATCTTGAGGTTTGTTATATTTATTAACCATATTACACTTTCAAAAACGTGTCACTATGTGACATCAAGTGTGTATTTTGGTATAATTAACATCGAAGGAGTGATGATAAATGAAGAATGTTAAGTTTAACATTATCTATGTTATTGGGACAATGATCTCATTGCTGGGGATCTTTTTTTATTATATTAGTAAGAATGTGTATTTATCTTCAGATATGCTTTATCCGGTTAGTGAGATTATAAGTCTACCACTGATTATAGTCTTTTTAGTTGGTGGAATGGTAGTTATTGCATTTGAGTTATTTATTACTAAAGATTATCTTCTAGTTAAAAAGCAAATAATTAACTCTTTGGAATACAAAGTTAGCTATGTCGCCATTTCTGCGTTTATAGTATACATAATATCTCTATTGTTAGATGGGTTTTATGGTGTTGGTATCATATATTTATATGTACTGGGTGCTATTATTTTTGTAATAGTAAAAAGTAAGAAACTACCATATCTTCTTTTAAGTTTATTTTACATTCTTATGCTGATTGATGGCACAATAAGCAGCTCATATATTGATAAGATAAAAATAGTACTGATTATTATTCTTTTTGGGACCTTAGGATTTGGATTAGGTATGATCGGACGATACATATATCAAAGAATAATTAAGAAGAAAATTACTAATCTCACTATCATCATAGATTATTGGGGGATGATACTACTGGGAGTATTTTTTGAACTAACTACTTCAATGTCTGGGACCGGTGACGTTTGGCGCGTTAATAAAAATACTCTCTTTCCATTGGCATCAGGATTATTACTTGTATATGTTGTGATGATGCTCTCAAGGAATTTTAATTTACATCAACGGGTTTCATCTGATCAAATTAAATTTTAGCTTAGTTTCCGTTGTTAAGAGTATCGTTAAACAGTTATGTTGAAGTTTGAAAAGTAAATTTGACAATGATATTATTTAGTATAGACGTTATGTAATCACAATCATTTAGTAATAAATGGATTACAAACGTCTTTTGTATTCTTTTTGCATCTTTTGTCAAGCTGTAACGATTCTTGAGAATGGTTACAGATATGATATAATGGAGTAAAACTAATGTAGGGGAGATAAGATGATTAATTTCGCAACGATCAGTACATTTTTATTTACCATTTTATCTGCATTTTATTTTAACAAAAGCAAAACAATAGAGTATAATGCCAAATATGCATTCGAATCCATTATAGATGGGTTGTTTTCTTTTGCCGTCATATATGCCATCTTTTTACAAGGTTATATGAGAAACTTGTTTATTTTTGTAATATTACTCGTGGTCTATTTCCTATTTGCATACATCCGATTTAGAAGCGAGCAAATAATTGATGACTTTTTACTTCAAGTTGAAACTGTGAAAAATATTATATTACTATTTATACGTAGTATACTTCTATTTTTTGTATTGCTGACAATTTTTAGGTTTTATAATGCACCCGTTCAAATCATTTTTGCTACTGGAATTACCTATGGGTTTAACAAGTTATTAATCAATAATCGAGAACGGATTAACACCTTTATAACTAATATCTGGCTATATTTGTTCATTGCTTCAGCAGTTAAACTCGCTGCAATCGGGGTAGTTATTGCTGCGATCGTCGGACAGTTCTTTATCTTTAACTATCCTGTAGAGAAACTCACTAAACACTTAAATTTAGAACATCGTAGTCCTATTTACAATATTACAGACCATAGTTACACTTTAATTAATAATTTTAAAGATGATAAAACGGAAACCATATATATAGAGGACCATACGTACAGTTCACTGTTTCAAGATAAGAGTATACTAATGGATGGTGATCATGCTTACTTGGCATCATTTGGATTATTTAGGTATTTTGACAAAGTGCAAGTTGTTAATTTAGATAATGAAACCTTAGTAAATGGTGTTAGACAGTCTTGTGAACGAAGCGACGAAAACAAGGTACCTATTATTGGGTATGATTCGGCATTTTTTAATCACAATCAAAGTGTGTTTATCAGTGGGCGATGTAATTTGTATCGTATAAATGATTCACAACAAATATCAGAAATGCTTGATGCGTCAGTTTTAAAGAATGGGTCACTCTTTTATAATGATAATACGCTAAATTATATTGTAAAAGAAGATGATATCACTTATTTAGTGTATCAGTTCATTGGTTCAGAGTTCGTTTATGACCGAACAATAGATTTATCGGAATTACCATTTCTAAGAATCGTGATTATTAATCAAGAACTTTATTACGCTACATCTGATCAGTACATAAATGTGTATGACCTTTCAATGTCTTTCCCTAATTACTCATCAACATTAGCCATCCATGAAAATATCGTTTACTATAGTCGGTTTAATGAAATAAACCAAAAAACCGAGTATGTTAAATACAACATTGATACGGAAGAAGAGACGATGGTTTCACAGGGACCGAGAGCTAATAGAAGACTAATTTACAATGACGGATACTTGTATCTCTTGCCACTAGAGTTAGGGAATATACAAATAATGGATTCTGACCTTAATGTTATTGCTAATATTAATCAAGTCGAAAGCGATTCTTTTGTTCCTAATTCAGAAGCTATTGAAGATACTATTTTTTCATATACTGCTACTGATGACGGACTAACTTATGTTCAACTAGACCGATATGAAGAAAGTACAAAGTTATTGTTTAATGATGTCAGTCATAGGTCCGTTGATCTCAAGTTAACATTTTACTCATTTTATGGTCTATCTACGCTTTTTACTATACTTTTAACATCGTTGATTCCAATCACGAATAGTGATGAGGATGTCAATGATAGCGAGTCTGTTGAGATAAAGAATGATAAAAAAGATGGCTTAGAACAAGATAGAGAATTTGATCCTAAGCATCATTGGTTCCATCACTAATATTAACTATAAACAAAAGAAACCACTAATTGTTTGATATGATACCTCTAAAGTAGACACTATAAAAAAAGAAAATAATCATTATGATTATGAGTAAAGATTTATAGAACATACTTTGGAGGTATTTTTATATGGGAAGAAAAGCAAAATATAGCAAAGCACTAAAGTTAGAAATAGTAAAAAGGTACATGGAAGGAGAAAGTGCCTTTCAATTAGCTGAGGAGTATACGATTAACGGAAAGTATGGAGCAAATACAATTTAC
>JAASSV010000023.1 GCA_021767685.1 Caryophanales bacterium
GACTTGTTGATGCGTCTGCGTATCTATATTTAGCTGATCAACTTTATCAAGCTGAGTATAATGTGACCATTATAAAACCCCCACTATATTTAGCCATTTTAAGCAGAGGGCAAGTCGAAAAGTTTATTGATGACACTTTAGACACGACGATTATTGGCCATTCCTTAGGTGGTGTTGTTGCGGGGAATGTTGCTAGTCGCAATGATGTTGATGCGTTAGTGTTACTTGCGAGTTATATTACAACGGATGTCGATATGGACGTGTTATCAATTAGAGGATCAGAAGACTTGATCCTTGACGCTAAAGCATATAATAATAATTATAATCATATTGACGGTGCTACTGAGTTTATCATTGATGGTGGTAACCATGCTCAGTTTGGATGGTATGGTGAGCAAACCGGAGATGGTGAGGCAACCATTACGGTCAAGCAACAACAGGATATCGTCATCCAAAAAATCATAACATTTTTAGGAGGTAACAATGACAACTAAAGAAAGAATTGAACGAAATCGTAAAGCGATTAAAGAAAATTGGAAAGACTTACGCGAGATTAAAAGTGATCGTGCATTAGAAAAAAAGCGCCCAGAACAGTTCAAACAAGCTGACCCTGATCAAGAACGGTTAAGTGTCTTAAGATTGTTTCCATCAATTAAGCAAAAAACACTGACTGAAGTGATTAAGAACCGACGGTCTACACGTAAATATAGTGACTTACCGTTAACGTTTGAAGAAGTGTCTTATTTACTGTATGAAACAAGCCGAGTGGTCTCTTATAAAGAGAGTGCTGTCTTTCGTACAATCCCAACAGGTGGGGCAACCAATGCGATGGAGACCTATATCTATTTTAATAACGTTGATGGCTATGAGAAAGGATTATATCACTATCTTCAAGAAACGCATGAACTAGCCTTACTTAAACAAGGGGATGACTTAGAAGAGGAAGTCAATGAAGCTTTATATAAACAGCTGCGCGGGGCAAGTATTGTTGTCTTCTTTAGTGCAGTTCCATACCGTAGTGAATATAAGTATGCGTTTTGTGCGCATAAAATGATTGCGATGGAAGCGGGACATGCCGGACAAAACTTAAGTTTAGCCGCAGAAGTAATTGATGCTGGGGCATGTGCGATTGCGGCCTATCGTCAAGACTTAGTAGATGAGTTACTGGGACTTGATGGTGAAGATGAGTTCGCAACGTATGCCTTTACAGTAGGTAAAAAATAACTGTTAGCGGTTACAGTTTCACACTTTTAAGTGAATTGTAGCCGTTTTTTTGATACAATATCCTTGACTGATTGAAAGGGGTTTTAACAATGACAAACAACTGGTGGCAAGATGCGATCATATATCAATTATATATTCGTAGTTTTTATGATGCCAATCACGATGGGATTGGGGACTTTAAGGGTGTGATCGAAAAATTAGATTATTTAGATCATTTAGGAGTTGATGCAGTGTGGGTCAGCCCGCATTATAAATCACCAATGGATGATAATGGTTATGATGTGAGTGATTACTATCAAGTTAGTGGTGACTATGGCACACTTGATGATGTCAAAAAATTCATCAAAGAAGCACATCAACGCGATATTAAAGTCATATTCGACTTAGTATTAAATCATACTTCAGATGAACATGAATGGTTTCAAGCTGCGAAAGATCCGTCTCATCCTGATCATGAAAAGTACCATGATTACTATATTTGGCAACCACCCAAATATACCGAAGACGGGACGAGAACCATGCCAACAAGTTGGCGTAGTTGGTTCGGTGGACCCGTATGGGAATATAATGAACCGACAGATGAATATTACTTACACATTTTCTCAAAGAAAATGCCCGATTTAAACTGGCGTAACGACGCAATGAAAAACGAGTTAAAAGTGATTATAAAATGGTTAATTGATTTGGGTGTTGATGGCTTTCGTGTCGATGCGTCGAATCATCTTGAGAAAAACTGGGACTTTCCCGATGGACACCCAGGATATGAACATTTTTCAAGTCTACCCAAACATCATGAGTATTTAGAAGAACTTGGTCGTGAGTTATTTGGTCCCCACAATATATTTACCTTAGGGGAAGCTGGTGGAGCATCAAAAGAAGAGGCCTTACAGTATTGTGGCTATGACAGCAACGAGTTTGATGTCTTAATCCAATTTGGTCATACCTGGGCTGATGTGGATTGGGACAACCAAAAAACACCAGGGAAATGGGCCAAAGGAAGATTAGATGTCCCATCGATCAAACAAAGCTTTCACCACTGGTATGAGATGTTAGGAGATAAAGGGCATAATGTGATTTATTGGCATAATCATGACCAACCTCGAATTGTCTCTCATTATGGGAATGACACTGTCTATAGAGAACGTAGTGCAAAGATGTTATGTCATACACTCTATTTTATGCCGGGGACTGCGATTGTTTATCAAGGTGAAGAAATTGGGATGACTAATGTTGATTATGAGTCGTTAGATAGTTTTCGTGATGTTGAAGTCTATACTGAATATGATAATTTTATGAAACTTGGCGCATCACATGAAGAAGCGATGCAAGCGTTAAGAGACCGAGCTCGTGATAATGCCCGGTCACCGTATCATTGGAACGATAACCCTTATGCAGGGTTTAGTACGAAAGAACCGTGGATGCCTGTCGTTAAAAATTATCCAACAGTTAATTTAAAACACCAACAAGCAAAGTCTGATTCTATATGGCATACGTATCATGATGTCTTTTTATATCGAAAGCAATTTGATATTGCCCATGGTAAGGTTACATTTTTAGATATTGAACATAAAGATGCCTATCTGTATCATACCAAGACGACAACTCATGAGGCATTGGTTGTGGCGAACTTTACCGATCACGCCACATCAGTTACTTTAGAGATGTCGTTGGAAGGATACACGTTATTATTATCGAACTATGATCCAGTTCCATTAAATAATGAAATGCGTCTTGCACCTTATGCATCCTATGTATATGTGAAAGAAAGAGGGGAGAATACATGAAAGAATACCGTGTCATAACGCTTCATTCAACGCACTTAAATCAAGACAAACGCCTGTTTATCTATTTGCCTGAAGACTATCAAGAAACTGAAACTTTTTATCCGGTACTATACATGCATGATGGACAGAATTTATTTGATGATTTAATCGCACCTTACGGCCAATCATGGCGCATTATTGAACAGTTTCAAACCCATGATGACATACCGAAAATGATTGTTGTTGGGATTGAATCTGACAAAGATGCGCGTAGTGATGAGTTAATTCCTTATCGGTTTGAATTCTTTGATCATGAACAAGCTGGTGGGAAGGCTGATCAATATCTTAAGTTCATCACAGAACAAGTCAAGCCCTTTATTGATAAACGCTATCGGACATTAAAAAGCCCCAAACATACGGCATTAATGGGCTCAAGTTTTGGTGCGGTGAATACATTATATGCGGCACTTGAATACGAACACTTCTTTAGCCGCTATGCCTGTGTGAGTAACGCGTATCTGTTTGAAGGCTTTAAAACCCCGATGAATAAAAGGCTCGCATCAAAAGCATTCACAACGTTAAAAAAACTCTATATTGATGTTGGCACAAAAGAACATAAAGATGATGATATCCAAGAGAAATATATAACAAATAATAAAGCGTTGGCAAACACATTAAAAACAAAACTTACCAAAGATCAGTTTCGTTTCCAAATCATAAAAGACGGAAAACACCACGAAAGTGATTGGGAGAAACGCTTTAAATCTATCATTGAGTTTTTATTTAGCGAGGAGGCTTAATATGAAAAATCCACTACATACGTTATCACAAGAAGAACTTTGGCAACTATTTCCGATTCAACTAAAACCGTATAATCCGAGTTATCCACAGTGGTACGAAGAAGAAAAATCACGTTTAAAGGAACTATTAGGAGATCATATTGTACGGATCAATCATGTCGGGAGTACAGCTGTAAAAGACTTATTATCAAAACCAATTATCGATATTTTACTTGAAGTTTCTGACACAACATCCTTAGACGATATCTTACCGACATTGCTTGATAATGGCTATATTAATATGAACCCGGGTGATAATGAGTTTCCTAAATTAATCATTAAAGGCTACACCATTTCTGGGTTTAGTGACCGTGTCTTTCATCTACATATGCGAAGACTAGGGGATTATAACGAACTTTACTTCCGTGATTATTTAAATGATCATCCAGAGGCAGTGCGGGGGTACGCCAAGGTGAAAGAAACATTATTTAAAGATTTTGAACATCATCGTGAGAACTACACCAATGGCAAAACAGAGTTTATTGAAGCTCAAACAACTCTTGCCAGAAAGCAGTATAATAATCGATATAAACCATAAAAAAAGCCAATCAAACGTATTGTTTGGTTGGCTTTTAAGGTGTTACCCAAGTATCCGCCCACTGTTGGATTTCTTCTAGTACAGGTTTTAAGGCATGGCCTTGTTCAGATAATCTGTATTCGATTCGAACAGGGGTTTCAGGATAGACATCTCGAATAACGATATTTGCTTTTTCTAATGCTTTTAAGCGGTCGGATAAGACTTTACCACTAATGGTTATGTCTTGTTCTAACTCGCTGAACCGTTTTGGTCCATCAAGCAGTTGATGGATAATCAACCCGACCCACCGTTTTGAAAGCAAGGTCATCGCTGATTCAAACTTAGAACATATTGCTGTCATTTAGCTCACCTCTATCAATAATATACCATATAATTTAAAAAAAGCAAATTACTTTACATATATTGATATCGTTTATATAATAGGTTACGAAAAGTAAGTAAACTAAAAAACAGGAGGAAGTTAATATGTTACCACTAAAGATTGGAATAATTTTAAGCAGTACACGAGAAGGACGCGTGAGTCCTGATGTCGGAAATTGGGTATATGAAATGGTAAAAGATACTGAGGGGTTATCATTTGAGATACTAGATATTAAAGACTATGACTTGCCGTTTCTAGGAACCACTGATGATACATCTAATATTGATGCATGGCAAGAAAAGCTAGATGCATTTGATGGATTTATCTTTGTTGTCGCAGAGTATAACCATAGTATTACTGGCGCTCTTAAAAATGCGATCGACCTTGTCAAAGATGAATGGCATAATAAAGTGGCTGGAATCGTTAGTTACGGAAGTGCTGGTGGCGCGAGAGCTGCAGAACACTTGCGAGGGATTTTAGCTGAATTACAAGTCGCAACCGTCAGAAGTCATGTGCTATTGTTACTCTTTGATGATTTTGATAATTTTAGTGACTTTAATCCAAGAGACTTACACCAGGATAATATTAAAGCACAGCTTACACAACTCTTAAAATGGGGAACAGCGTTTAAGTCTATGAAGTAAGCAATCGAACACACGTCATAAAATTGACGTGTGTTTTTTTATTGGGTGTGCTAAAATAGGGGTACTATGATTAAAGGAGAAGCGGATGGGAAAAACGAAAGCGACACTGATCATTTTCTTAGAATATGGATTAACAATGGCTCTTGGTGCCATGGTGTTTTTAATGTGGGAGACAGGGTTACCATTACTTTTAAAAGTGTTTATCATTGATGTGTTAATGACAGTTGTTATATTTTTATTTAGTATGGGACATAATAATTCGAGTGTCTATGATCCTTACTGGAGTGTGATACCAGTCTTTTTGTTAGTGCTCATTAAACCGTATTGGTATTTTGATGGCATAGTGTATACATTAATTGCATTTGCGGTATTACTATGGAGCGTAAGATTAACCTATAACTGGGCAATGCGTTTTGAAGGATTTGACGCAGAAGATTTCCGTTATCAGGAGTTTAGAGAACAGTTTGGTAAGTGGTATTGGTTAATCAGTCTGTTAGCGATTCATCTGTTCCCAACAATGCTAGTCTTTTTAGGATTATTACCAGTAATGATATTAATTTTATATCATACACCGCAGATATTATTTGTCGTAATCGGCTCAAGTATCATTACAATCGGAGTATTAATCAGTTTTTTTGCCGACAAGGAATTACGTCTTCATCGTGAAAAAGATAAAGAGACGCCAATTCAATCAGGTTTGTGGGCATATTCACGACACCCCAATTATTTAGGCGAGTTACTATTTTGGTATGGTATCGCCTTGATGAGTGCACCAATTGGTGTGGCATATGCTGTTGTTGGTATCATTCCAATGACATTACTGTTTGAGTTTTATAGTATTCCAAAAATGGAAAGTCGCACACTGAGACGAAAGTCCGATTATCAGTCAATTATCGATGAGGTACCAAGACTGTTATCCATTCCCTATATAATAAGGAAACTCAGGATGTCTCAAGAGCCCATCGATCAAAAGCAACAAGACAGTCAATAACAAAGTTTAAAATCAAGACAATTTCACGGAGATGTGATTGTGTATAAGAGCAATCACATCTCCGTTATTATTTGCTTTAATAAAAGCCATTACTGAATGAAACCATTTACAGATATTCAATGAAAATCCTTTACAAAAACGGTGTCACACACTATAATGTAATGTAGATAACAAAAACTATAGGAGGTTAAATATTCAATGAAAAAATTATTATTAGTTGTTGGAGCATTATTGCTTACATTTAGTCTTGCTGCTTGTGGCACTGAAGACGAAGGTGCAGGGTTTGAAGTAGGACTTGTAACAGATACTGGTGGAATCGATGATAAATCATTCAACCAAGGTACTTGGGAAGGTATTCAACGTTTTGCTGAAGATTATGATTTAGCAGAAGATGAATATCGTTACTTACAATCTGATTCAGATGCAGATTATATTCCAAATATCAGTGCATTTGCGGATGAGCAATTAGACTTAATCATCATGCCTGGTTTCTTATTCTATGATGCATTAGTAGAAGTATCTGCAAACTATCCAGATCAAAACTTCTTATTAATTGACAGTGTTGTTGAAGCTGACAACGTAGCATCTGCAGTATTTGCTGAGCATGAAGGTTCATTCTTAGTTGGTGTAGCTGCTGCATTAAAAGCACAAGCTGCTGGTGAAGATACAGTTGGATTCGTTGGTGGAGGAGACTTCCCACTTATTCATAAATTCGAAGCTGGATACGAAGCTGGTGTTATGGCAGTAGACGATACTATGACTGTATTAAGCGATTACGTTGGTGACTTCGTAGATGCACAAAAAGGTCAAACATTAGCTGCTAAGCAATACGATGATGGTGCTTATGTCATCTATCATGCTGCTGGTGGAGCAGGAAATGGTGTCATTAAAGAAGCAAAAGACCGTCGTACAAACGATGAAGATGTATGGGCTATTGGTGTAGATAAAGACCAATATGACGAAGGTGTTTATAACGACGCTGGAGATTCTGCAATTTTAACGTCAATGGTTAAACGTGTAGATGTTGCTGCATACAATGTTGCTGAAGATACTTATGAAGGTAACTTCCCTGGTGGAGAAACATTAGTATTTAACTTAGAAAACAACGGTGTTGGATTACCAGATGAAAATCCAAACTTAACGCAAACAATGTTAGATACTATCGCAGATTATCGTCAAGATATCTTAGATGGTGACATTACTGTCCCAGAAGTTCCAACACGTTTAGAAGAATAATACAATAACAACTTTGGGAAAATAATTATAAATCAGGGGTTCTAACTGAACCCTTGATTTTTTTGTAATTTAGTCTATATTTTAGCAATAAAATGCTATAATGATATTGAGGTGATTTTTTTGAGTGCACACAAAATCATAGCAGCAAAGAATCTTACGATTGAACAAAAAGTCAACACACTCGCAAAACTTGGTGAAAATACGATTGAACCTTTGCCAAAAAGTGACAAACTACAAGCGTATTTTGACGAAGGCATTTATTGTGAGTTGTTTGAAGGGAATGCACCATTTAAGCCACGCTATATAACGCCTGATTATGAGAAGTTTATGGCACAGGGATCGGAATTTTTAGGACTGGAACCACCTAAAAACCTTTATGAAGCAATAAATCATTTACAGATTTTATATCATCATGTTCCATCAATTACTAACTTTCCTGTTTATTTAGGAAATTTAGATACTTTATTAAATCCGTTCATCGAAGATGAAGCGTTAGCAAAAGAACTAATTAAACAATTCTTAACCTTTATCGATCGAACAATTACGGACTCATTTTGTCATGCCAATTTAGGGCCAAAAGCCACCAAGGCAGGACATATCTTATTAGATGTTATGCAAGAACTTGATAATCCAACACCAAACTTCACATTAAAAGTAAGTGAAGAAACTGATCAAGCGTTCTTAGAAAAAGCGATTGCTTGTTCACTCGAAGTTGTGAAACCTGCTTTAGCAAACGATGCGATGTTCCGTGAGGATTTTAAAGGTGACTATGCGATTGCTAGTTGTTACAACGGTCTAAAAATTGGTGGTGGAGGCTATACATTAACACGGTTACGCCTAAACCGAATTGCGGACAAAGTAGATAGTATTGATGAATTTTTTGAGTTGTTAGAGGATGTCATGACTGAGAACTTAGAACAAATGGATAAACGGATCCGCTATATCGTTGAAGAAGCGAAGTTCTTTGAGACCAACTTCTTAGCGACTGAAGGATTAATTGAACGAGAGAAGTTTACCGGTATGTTTGGTCTTGTCGGACTAGCTGAATGTGTGAATACCTTAAGTGATGAACGCTTTGGACAATCTGAGAAAGCCGATCAACTCGGGATTGATATATTAGAGTTTATGCAAAAACGGTTAGACAAACATGAGGGGTATTATTGTGGGTTCTTTGATAATAAATACTTACTTCATGCCCAAGTAGGAATCGATACTGATCACGATTGTAGTGCCGGTTGCCGAATTCCAATTGGTGATGAAATAGAGATACATGATCATTTACTCCAAGCGAGTCAATATCATCCGTATTTCCCAACGGGAATTGGAGATATCTTTGTCTTTGAAAAAACATATAAAAATAATATTCCGGCATTAGTGGATTTATTAAAAGGAGCATTTGACCATGGAATGCGATATCTTACATTCCACACCTCAGACTCTGATTTAATTAAAGTCACGGGATATTTAGTCAAGAAAAGTGAAGTAGAAAAACTATCGAAAGGTGAGTCAGTATTACGTGATACGACAGCCTTAGGTAAAGGAGCGAATGAAGGAACCCATGTCTTTGAACGTATGGTCCGAAAATAAGCTTCCGATTTTGAAAGTCTACCGATCATCATCCACTGATGGTCCCGGTAATCGCTATGCGATTTACCTTGCTGGTTGCAATCTAAACTGTAAAAGTTGTCACAATCCGGAATCAATCAACATATGTGACCATTGTTTAGCCTGCGTTACATCGTGTGATTTTGATGCGTTATCGATTCAAGATGGCAAAGTAATATACAACCAAGCAAATTGCACGCTGTGTGACATGTGTATTAAAACATGTGACCATTTATCATCACCAAGATTAATTGATATGAGTGATGATGAGATTATTGAAGATATCAAAAAATATCAATCATTTATTCGTGGTGTCACGTTTTCCGGTGGTGAAGCGACCTTGCATCATAAACGCTTAATTCCATTAATTAAACGGATTAAAGCAATGGGATTATCTGTCTTTATTGACACCAA
>JAASSV010000024.1 GCA_021767685.1 Caryophanales bacterium
CCTATCTATAATAAAGATAAGCGCAGAAGAAATAGCGCTTATTATCAGTATTGCGTTACGGTATATCCCAACATTATTAGATGAAGCGAATAAGATTATGCTTGCACAAGCGTCACGTGGTGTTGACTTTTCTGAAGGGAAACTGAAAGATAAAGTTGTCCAAATTGTGAGTTTATTAGTTCCAATGTTTATCATTAGCTTTAAGCGAAGTGATGAGTTAGCTAATGCGATGGAAGCTCGTAATTTTGTTCCAGGTAAGAAACGAACCCGTTTACATATGTTGACATGGCGTACAATTGATACTGTAACAATAATTATTACAGGACTCACAATTCCAATTGCGATTGCCTTGCGAGTGATCGGTATATGACTCTAATTGAAACGTTCTATCAAGCACTAAGCGAATCTGACATAACGAAAGTGAAAAGCTGTGTTAATGAGAAAATGTTTCAAGCAAATATTCAACACACCCATCAGTTTCAAACAATTGATGAGTTTGTGACTTACTATGAGAATCATGTCAATGATATTGAGATAATCAACAACGATAAATATGGAGCGAAGTATTACTTGTCCATTCTGATAAATAATCAACGCTACGCGACAAAACTAACGATTAAAGATAACAAAATCATTCATCATTATCAAATGGAAGATGATGGACGTAAACGTATTAAGCTTTCGCTTTCGTATAATGGTTATGGTTATCATGGATTTCAGAAGCAGGCAAATCAAACAACAATTCAATCTGTGGTAGAAACTGCATTAACACATGCATTAAAAGAAGATATTGAGATCGTTAGTAGTGGACGCACGGATCGGCATGTTAATGCAAATCAACAGGTCATTCATTTTGATACGACCTCCCTCATGCCAATAGATAAGTATCACTATATTATTAACGCAATATTACCTGATGATATCTATGCTTATGATATTGAAGAAGTTCCCAAAGCATTTCATGCCCGGTTTGATGTACAACAAAAAGAATACTTGTATATCTTAAATACAGGAGACTATAATGCGACCTTAGCCCATAATCAGTGGTTTGTCGGAAAGCTTGATATTGAACAATTCCGCAATACTCTTAACACAGTATTAGGCACACATGATTTTTATGGGTTTAGTAAGCGTCCACAAACAAAAAATACCGTCAGAACTATTGATCACATCACCGTAAAGGATATGGGTGATGATACCATTCATGTACTCATTCGCGCAAAAGGATTCTTACGTCATATGGTGAGATATATTATTGGTGCGACGGTCATGATTGTCCAAAACCGTGTATCTTACACACTAGATGATGTTTTCCAAACTAAAGATAATGAGATTATCAAAACATTAGCGAATCCATCTGGATTATATTTAAATAAGGTGCTATATAAGGAGGAAAACAGTGATTGATTATCGTTTACTAGTTAAAGATAAAGAAGCCATTAAAACATTATACAAAGCCAATGAATGGACACATTATATTGATGATTTAACTAAGCTAATGAATGCTTTTGATCATTCTCTTGATGCGCTTGGTGCTTATGACGGAGATAAGCTTGTCGGCCTTGTTCGAGTCGTTGGAGATGGCAATACAATTATTTATGTTCAAGACATTCTTGTCTTACCAGATTATCAACGACAAGGTATTGGACGTACCTTAATGACACGAATACTAGGTAAATATTCAGATGTTAGACAGATTGTTTTAACCACTGATAATACCGATAAACAAAAGGGTTTTTATGAATCACTTGGATTCAAACAATATACTGATTTAAACTTGGTAGGATATTACTATATAAAAAAATAAAAGTACACCGCGGTGTACTTTTTTGTTTATGCTGAAACGTTGTTATCTTTTGATTCGATATAGTGTTTAAAAATCTTAATAGAAGCATCAATCACAGATGGATCTACCGCGTCTAACGTATCATTTGGTGTATGATATACACTTGAGCGTGTATTGTTGTCCCAAGGCATCCCAATCAGTGTTGTTGCACTAACGCCTACCTTTGCAAGTTCGCCTGCATCAGTACCCCCTGTAAGAAATGCGATTGGTTTATGACACGTTTCAATGCCTTCTTGTGTAGCGATATCAACCAGTTCCTGCGCTAATGATTGATCGAGACTAACGGTCCCATTGATATCACTAGTGAGGAAAAAGAGTTCATTTAAGTCATAGACACAATCAGCATTCAATAATGTAGTAGGGTATTCGCTGAGTAAAGATTTATAATGCTTAGCAAATGCTCTTGCACCTCTTAACCCTTCTTCTTCAGCATCAAAACTAACAACTATGATACGAGTATTCTTAAGCTGATGTTTGCTGAAATGACGACCAAGTTCGATAGCCATAGTACTTGAGATTAGATTGTCTCCAGCGCCAGGTGTGCCCTTCTTAGAAGCAAAAAACCACATTTGTAACACTAATACTAGGCCAGCTGTTAAAATAATAGTTAAGATAAGTTCAACTATTGGCGCGGTTATAAAAAACATGATAAAGGATATAATTGTTAATAAAATAACAAAAACAATAGAACCTGTCACCCGTAAATTATAAAGTGAAGGTTGATGGATAAAGAAGTTGAAGATACGCGCACTATCATGATGTCCACTTATGATAATTTGTTGCTTAATATCATCTGATGGTTCAACATAACCGATGACATTCTTGCCCTCTTTTTTGGGATAAAAAATATCTATAATAGGTAAATAAAAGAAGAACTGTAAGACCAAAATCAAGATACTGATTAACGCTAGAATAAAAGCAATTAAGGGATAATTCAGCCAAAGGAGAATAATCCCTGCTAGATAGGCGAGAACCAGCAATTTAATCCATCCAAGAAACGCCCCTTTATACAGCGTAAATGAATCAAGTTCTGTTTTTGTACAAAAACTATCTAGTCGTTCTTTTAAAAGTTTTGCAGCATCTAATGATGCCTTAGTACCAGCCAATCTTGGCCCTGTTAAATCAATTATTGTTTGAGCAAGTTTAAACGCACGTTGTCGTATTTCCTTAATCATTTGATAACATCCTTTCATAACATCGTTATTCTTATTTTACCATAGATTTATCAATTAAAAATGGTTAGATGTGCTTTTTACTATTTTATAGTATAATAAGGTTGGGAGGAATGATAATGATGAAGACACTGTTAATTACAGGGGGATCACAAGGTATCGGTGAAGCTATAGTTAAAAAGTACTTAACCAAAGAGTATCGTGTGATCAATTTAGATATTAAAGAACCTGAGCCTATTGAAAATGAACATTATGAGTTTATTCCATGTGATATCAGCGATACGCAAGCGTTAACTGCCGTATTGCGAACATTAAAACATATTGATATATTGATTTTAAATGCTGCTCAGTTTGATCATTCACCTTTTTTAGACCAACCTATTGATGAGATTAAAGAAATACTTAATACTAACATTATTGGTCATGTACAGATTGCTCAACACTATGCACGTGAGTTTCAAGGAGACAACGGTTGCATTATCATTATCACATCAACACGTGCTAACATGTCAGAAGAAGATACGATTGGGTATACGTTATCTAAGGGAGCACTAAGTTCTTTAGTCCATGGATTAGCCGTAACTCTACGTCATAAAAACATAACGGTCAATGGTATAGCTCCAGGATGGATCAATAGTCATAATGATTCTTTAAGAGATGTTGACCATAACTTTCATTTATCCGGAAGAGTTGGTAAAAATAATGACATTGTTCGCGCATGTGAATACTTAACGCATAAGGATAATAACTTTATTAATGGTGAAATAATTACAATCGATGGTGGCGTCACCAAGACGATGATTTATCCAGAATAAAAAAAGATGTTCAGTTTAGACTGAACATCTTTTCTATATACTATATTAATGCGTTGATAATAACTTCTTTATTAATGGTACCACGTAATCGATTTTTAGAATCAACAATTGGTACTGAGTAATCTGTTTCACCAACGAGAGGTAAGATTTCTTTAATAAAGCGTTGACGATAGAATGATTGAATATCTGTTTCGATCAAATCTTTGATTGTTTTAGCTCGCGATGTTTTTACATTATCGAGAGTAACACGACCAATGAGTTTATTATTCTCATCGACAACAAATCCAACTTTCATGTTTTCATCTTCAAGTGTGCTTAGTACTTCAGAGCGTGAATCATTTGCTTTGAAATCGACATCTACATCATCCATAACTTGTTTCGCTTTAAGGACTTGTCCTTTATCAACATCGGCAATGAAATCTCTAACGTAATCATTTCTAGGATCATCAAAGAACTCCATTGGTTTTCCTTTTTGGACAATCTCACCATCTTTTAATAAAGCGATACGATCACCCATTTTAAAGGCTTCATTCATATCATGTGTAATAAATACAATCGTTTTATCAATATACTCTTCAAGGTTTAATAACTCATTTTGCATATCGCGTCTAATGAGTGGATCTAGCGCACTATATGGTTCATCCATTAATAATACTTCTGGTTCAGTCGCAATAGCGCGAGCCAGTCCTACACGTTGTTTCATACCTCCACTTAATTGATGTGGATAGTAATCTTCCCAACCTTCAAGACCAACAATTTTATTGGCTTCATAAGCTTTTTCTTTACGGCTTTCTGGTTCAATCCCTTGAACTTCAAGTCCATAAGCTACATTATCAAGAATAGTACGATGACTTAGTAATCCAAAATGTTGGAATACCATCCCTATTTTATGACGGCGTAATTCTTGTAATTGGTTTTTATCATATGATAATATGTCCTCACCATCAATTCTAATCTCACCACGATTAGGGTGATTAAGCTTATTAAAACATCTTAAGAAGCTTGACTTTCCACTACCACTAAGACCAACGATAACGAATAGTTCACCTTCTTTAATGTTAAGATCAATATTTCTAATTCCGACAGCGCATCCAGTTTCTTCACGTATTTCTTCATTAGTCGCACCAGCTTCTACCATTTTAATGGCTTTTTGCTTAGCTCGACCTTTACCGAAGATTAACTGTAAGTTTTCGACTTCAATTTTGTTTTTACGTTTTACTTTTTTCATGCGTCATCGCCTCCTTGAAGTTTTTTTGTTGTTCCTTGTAATAAGCGATCAAGTAAAATTGCTAAGAATACAACCGCAAATCCAGCTTGGAATCCGCGACCAACTTCTAGATTACGAATAGCCACAAGTACTTCTTCTCCGATACCTTCAGCACCGATCATAGAAGAAATAACTACCATTGCCATTGCCATCATTGTTGTCTGGTTAACCCCAGTCATAATGGTCGATAAGGCTTGTGGTAACTCAATTTTAAATAGTAATTGGAATGGTGTTGACCCAAAGGCCATACCTGCTTCACGAACTTCTTTATCAACATTAGAGATTCCCAAGAAGGTTAAGCGAATAACCGGTGGAATCGCGTAAATTGTTGTTGCGAAAACAGCAGGGACTTTACCGAGACCAAAGAGCATAACAGCCGGTATCAAGTAAACAAAACTTGGCATCGTCTGCATCGCATCAAGAATCGGCAAGAGTATCTTTTCAAATCGTTTATTTTTGGCCATTAAAATCCCTGTTGGGATCCCGATTAATAAACTAACAACTACAGATATTAAAACAATTGCTAGGGTATAAATCATCATCTCCCATAGACCAAAGACTCCAATTAAAAAGAGTAGTAGTCCAAGAACAAGACCCATTCCAACGTGATATAGTCGATATCCTATATATATGACTAATAGGATCATTACCCACCACGGAATATAGTTTAAAAACGTCTCTACGTAATAGAAAACATACACAATTATCGTTGAGATAAGATCAAATAATCCATCTAAGTTTGTTAAAATCCATTCAACAATGGCATCGATGATGCCAGCGATTGAAAATTCTAACTTTTCTGGAAAGTTAAACATAAAATCACTCCTTTATTTCGTTAGAAATGCAACCCCGTGAGGGTTGCATTCTTTATTATGTTTTTGTAAATTACTGGTTATTAATATACTCCATGACATTGTCATAAGCTTCATCAGTAACCCATTCACTCCATAAGTTTTCATAATTTGTTAGGAAGTAAATTGCTGCTAACTCTCCTGTATCATCATCGTTGTCTTGCATATAAGCTAAGGCTTCTGATGTAATAGCACTAGTCGTTTCATAATCACTTAAGAATGCGTTAAGTTCTGGATATGAATCTGCAAAATCTGTATTTACAACGACGTTAACATCCACACTTGGGAATGATCCAACACCATCTGCAAAGTCATCTGCATTATAAGCACTATCTTCTAACAATACCATATCATACATACCTAATGCCCATGTTGGTTCCCAGTTATATCCAACCCATGGTTCTTCATTTGCGTATGCTCCTGCTAAACTAGCGTTTAGTGTCGCACTTGAATCAATAGTCTTAAAGGCAAAGTCATCATCTAAGCTATAAGCTTCCATTTTATCATGTAAGTGAGTAGTTGCACTCCATCCTTCTGGACCACCATAAATAACACTTTTGTCGCCACCTTCAGGATTTGGGAATAAATGTGCATAGTCTGGTAAATCTTGAACTGATACTAATCCAGGATATTCTTCTTGTAGATATGCTGGGATGTATAATCCTTGTCGATTATCATCAAAGTTAGTGCTTAGTTCAATATATTCACCATTGGCAATATCATCTTCATATGTTGGGATATTGTCGCTCCAAATTTCCATTGCGATATCGACATCGCCTTCTTTTAAACTTGGAACAAGCACGTTTGTGTCTGCAGGTACGATATCAACTGAATAGTCGTAACCTTGTTCAATAATAATTTTAGCTACTTGGTTATGGAATACGAAAGAGTTCCAGTTACCTTCACCCAAAACAATTTGTTCTTCTGGTCCGCCACATGCACTTAAACCAAGTGACATTACGAACGCTGATAGTAATAAAAATAGTTTTTTCATTTGTAAATTAATTCCTCCTCGTCAAACTGACAATTACAATATTATCACAAAGTTGTCAGTTATGCAACGATTTGAGCCCGAGAAAATTGGCCATAAAAAAAGCCGAAAACGGCTTATTATAGATATGTAGCGCTTAAGATGAAATCTCTTTGATATATGTAAGTGTTTTCGCTTTTTTCTTCTCATCTCCTGAAAAAAACAATATGTCTTTAACGTCAATCACGGTTGATTCTGGAACGGAAGAGATAACTTGTCCATTTTTGATCATGCCAAACAATGTTGCACCGGTATTGTAGAAAAACGAGCATTCTTGAATGGTTTTCCCAATTAATTGACAGTCCTTTGTAATCTTGTAACTAAAAATATCAAACGGTAAATCTGTCGTACTTTTGCGTTTTGTTAAATCAATTGATCGAAACTCTTTCTCTATTTGTTTCGTAATTCCTTTGCTTTCTTTTAGTAAGTCTTTTATGTTTTGGACATGGTTTGATAGTTTCATATCTTCTTTGATGCTCTTCACAAAGTCTTTGGCATATTCTTTACTTAAAACATAGGCACCACTTTGTTCTTTTACAACAACAACCCCTTTTTGTTGTAAAAGGGCAAGTGCCTTTCTTACCGTTTCTGCAGAAACTTTGTATTCAGTAGCTGCTAGATTACGTCCTCGTAACTTATCCCCTTCTTGTAAGATGTTTTGATTTATCTTTTGCGCAATCTCATAGGCAATTTGAACATGTTTTGGCAAATTTTTAGGTTCTTTCATATTGTGTTCCCTCCTTTGTAACCATTAATATAATATCACAATATATGGTATAATCAAACAATATCTATCGCACAGGTGGGCTAAATTATTATATAATTTACTAATTTAAGGATGCTTGTATTTCATCTGCAAACTGGTGTATTTGCTTCAATGCTTTTTCGCTTTTTTTAGCATCGTTACGATTAAATAGATGTAAAAATGTTTGTTCACTTAGAATCCGGTAACCTAAATCTTTTAGTGGTTGAACCATGGCTTTAAGTGTGAACCCCATAAACTTTTCATCTGCCTGTTCACAAATAGCGATCACTGCGGCATCTTTCTTGCCATTAAGTGCATTGACACTTGTCCAGTTGGAGCGATCATTTGGATCAAATACTTGGTATGCATAAAGTCTTTCTATAAACTTCTTCATATCGGCAGTAATATTATAGTAATACGTTGGAGAAGCTAATATGAGTAAATCAGCATTATCAATTTTATCATATAATAGTTGCATATCATCTTTAACGACACATCTGTTTGTTCTAGCACATCCCTCACAGCCAGTACAACCTTCAAAATCGTAATCGGATAAGGTAACTAATTCAATGTCATTATCTTCTTCAAACTGATCCAAAGCCTTTTTAACTAATGTATGGGTATTACCAGTTTTGCGCTTGCTCCCAACGCAAGCTAAAATTTTCATAAGTATCACCTACGCGTATTATAACGTAAAATTAAACTTAGGTAAAACTTCTTTATCAATTGTGTTATAATTGGTTTAGAAAGAGGCGGTAGTATGACAATATTCAAGAAAATCACTCGAAAATCAAGACTTTTGAGCCACATTATAAGTAATAAAATGCTAACTAACTGTTTGGTGGACGAGTTTAGAAGATGGTAGTTGAACTCATAGCTATCGCCCTTATCGCCATATTAGCAGGACTTGTTAAAGGCGTTTCAGGTTTTGGAAGTAGTCTTGTCACAATTCCGTTACTAATCTTTTTCATTCCAATAGAAGACGTTGTGGTCATGATGTTAACGTTTAATGTAGTACTCAACACGTTATTGTTGGTGCAACATAAAGGATTTTCAACAGCGAGCCTATCCTATGTATGGCCAATATCCCTAATGGGTGTTGTAGGGACATTTATTGGCTTAACGTTATTAGAATCACTTGATGGTGAATGGATAACATATATCGCCGGAGGGCTCATATTGTTTGCCATCTTTAATAAATTATTTCATCTTCACTTCAAGTTGAAAGAAACAACTCTGAATAAATCAATAGTCGGATTATTTAGCGGCTTTGGGAATGGTATTGCATCAATAGATGGACCACCAGTTGTGTTTTACTTAACCAGTGTCGACGCTGAAAAAATAAAGTTTAAAAACACGTTGGCTTTTCATTTTCTCGTGATGGGTATTATAGCTGTTGTTTTCTTAATTCTTAAACAAATGTATACCACAACAATTTTGATGAACACTGCTTACTTTGCATTTTTTGCTTCAATAGCGTTATTAATAGGTATTTATCTTAGCAATAAAATGAACGAAGTACTTTTTCAACGGATTATTCTTATAATCCTTATTTTCTTAGCTATTTCCATGTTTATATAGAAAAAATCTGTTTAAATGGATTTATCCTTGACAAATAACAGCAGATATTATGAATTTAGTGACACTTTTGTCATTTCAATAACCTTAGTGTTTGTTTATAATAGAAGTAGCAATTGAAAAATGGTGTGTGTGGATTTTGGAAGATGCACGTAGGGGGAACAATAAAGCGCATATTTTATGCGCTTTTGTTTTCTACATACCGGATGGATATTGCTGTATATCGTTTGCCTATATAGATACAAGAAAAGAACTGAGATTTTCCACCTCAGTTCTTTTCGTTTTTTTATATC
>JAASSV010000025.1 GCA_021767685.1 Caryophanales bacterium
ATCACTATGATGAACTCTTTGTCGGTCGTCAACCTAAGTGGCGATTTATTAGTTCGAAGCTACTCATATTACTCATTGTATTAGGGGTAATCTTGTTCATAGTCTTTAGTATTTTAATGATTATCGGTATATTGACACACTATTATCGCTTTACACTAATGAATATAAACGTTTTCATTCACATATATTTGCTTGGTGTATATTACCTATTACTTGGGAGTCTGTTATATCACTATTTACAACATATTATCGCCTTTATTATTCCATTAATGGCCTATTTAGTGGTTTTCATTACGACCGATCCCTTCATTCAGTCAAACGCGTTAACACCACAGTATTTTGTGCTTCATATTATCTTTCCAGATATATTGGTTAATGGCTCTTTTGAGCCGTATTTTGTCTATGGAATAAGTAGTGTAATCATCTTAATATTAACAGTGTTTATTCATCACAATTGGATTTATGCTTACCGAGTAGTCACACATAAAAAGGATTGATAAAGCCCTCCATTTATGGTATAGTAATTAGTGCTATAAGGAGTTGATAATATGTGTGGTATCGTAGGGTATATCGGAAATAAAGACGCACGTGAAATAATATTAAATGGCTTAGAAAAATTAGAATATAGAGGATATGATAGTGCAGGTATTACATTACGTAATAATACCGCTGATACGTTTAATGTCTATAAAGATAAAGGACGTATTGCACACCTAAAATCGATTGTTGATTATTCATATGACAGTGGACTTGGTATTGGTCATACCCGATGGGCTACGCATGGGATTCCAAATTATGCGAACAGTCATCCGCATTATTCTAAAGATAGCCGTTTTTTTATTGTACATAACGGTGTTATCGAAAATTATAAAGAATTAATCGCGACGTATTTACAAGGAAGTGTATTTGCGAGCGACACAGATACAGAAGTGATTGCGCATTTAATTGAGCGTTTTTCAGCTAAGATGAGTGTCTCAGAAGCAATCCGTAAAACCATGAGTTTACTTGAAGGGTCATATGCGTTAGCCATTATAGATCGCGATAACCCACATAAAATGTATGCGGCAAAAAATAAAAGTCCGTTATTAATTGGACTGTCAGACCATGGTATCATCGTTGCGAGTGATGTTATGGCATGTGTCGGATACGCCAAAGAATATATCCCATTAGACGACAAAAGTTTTGTGGAAGTTGATGGGGCAAGTTACAAAATCAAAGATATCATTGGAAAGCCAATGGAACATGATGTCAAAGAAATTGACATTGATGCGAGTAATATTGAAAAAGGCGAATATGCTCATTTCATGTTAAAAGAGATCAATGAACAACCAGGTGTCATTCGTAATATTTTACAACGGTATTTTAAAGATGGTAAAGTAACGTTAAATGGTCCTATCAAAGAGGCGTTACAGGAAACTGATAGAATCTATATCATTGCGGCTGGAACGAGTATGAATGCTGGATTTGTCGGTAAACAGATATTTGAGAAAATGGCGAACATTCCGACCGAAGTGCATATTGCTAGTGAGTTTGCGTATAATATGCCACTATTAACGAAAAATCCTTTGTTTATCTTTATTTCACAAAGTGGAGAAACTGCCGATTTAAGAGCAGTATTAGTGAACATAAAAGCTAAAGGATATCGCTCATTAACCATTACCAATGTGAAAACATCGACTCTTGCAAGAGAAGCGGATCATTTTGTTGAAATCATGGCAGGTCCTGAGATTGCAGTGGCAAGTACAAAAGCATACACTGCGCAAATTGCGATATTAGGGATTTTAGCCTACGGATTAAGTGATGGTCATATTAATCTATATAAAGAACTCTCACGTGTCGCCATTAGTATGGAAAATATTATTGATAAACGGGAATATATTGAATCGTTAGTAAAAGATTATCTAACGAAGCGTAACTGTTTCTACATTGGACGGGGAATTGATTATTATACCTGTTTAGAAGCCAGCTTGAAATTAAAAGAGATTAGTTATATTCAAACGGAAGGATTTGCGGCTGGAGAACTGAAACACGGGACAATTGCTTTAATTGAAGACAACACACCAGTAATCGCAATTATCTCACAACGCGACATCAGTAAAAATACACGCTCAAACTTATATGAGGTAAAAAGTCGCGGGGCACATACATTAGTGATTTCAACAAAAAGTGTTCACGACCAAGACGATCAAATTATTGTTGATGATGTCCATGAATTATTCAGTCCGATGTTAACAGTGATTCCGTCACAGTTAATTGCCTACTACGCCGCCTTAGCGCGTGGTAATGATATTGATAAACCAAGAAACTTAGCCAAAAGTGTTACTGTAGAGTAAGGAGTTTTATTTATGCAAGCTAGATTTGGTACAGATGGGATTAGAGGACGTTATCCCGAAGAGCTAAATAATCGTATTGCGTTTAAACTTGGTCAAAGTTTACCAACAGCGATTGGAACCAATCGCCTAGTCATAGGAATGGATACGAGAGAAAGTAGCTCTGAGTTATTATTTAATGTGATTAGTGGAGCCCGTAGTGCGGGAGTAGATGTCATGAATGCAGGCATTGTGTCAACGCCACTTATTAGCTTATATTCAAAAGAAAAAGAAATCACAGGGGTGATGATTACCGCATCACATAATCCCTATCATGATAATGGTATCAAAGTGTTTGTTAATGGTGAGAAACTACAAAAACATCAAGAACAAGCTATTGAAGATTATATTGACAACAATCATAAGTTTACGATTGTTGGTGTCGGTGAACTTTATAGCGGTGAGGATGTACTAGACACCTATTTAGATTTAATCGATGAGTTAGATCTTTATGAAACAGAGCTTTCTGTTGGGATTGATAGTGCGCATGGGGCTAACTATTTAATTAGTCTTGGCGTATTTCGTGAAATTACCGATACGTTACATCAAATTGGGAATGAGCCAGATGGTAAAAACATCAATGATGGTGTTGGAAGTACCCATATTGAAGCTATACAAGCACTTGTTAAAGAGAAGAAACTTGATATTGGCTTTAGTTTTGATGGTGACGGGGATAGAGTATTAGTTGTGGATAATGAGGGGACACTTTATGATGGTGACCAACTCATCTATATTATGGCCGTTTATTTAAAACAACAAGGCCTACTAAATAACAATACTGTTGTCCTAACAAAAATGAGTAATTTAGGCATCATTAAAGCCTTAGAACGCCAAGGAATTTCAGTCGAAATCGTTGATGTTGGCGATAAATATGTGTTACAGGCATTAAAAGCCAATGATTACACTTTAGGTGGAGAAAATAGTGGTCACATTATTTTAAGACAGTACCTTGATACTGGCGATGGTGTCTTAAACGCCCTATTTTTACTTAAAATATTAACCGACCAACAAACCACATTGAAAGAACTGACAAAAGACATTGCATTTTGGCCACAAAAGATGGTAAATGTAACGGTAGAAGACAAAACGATTTTAGATGATGACCGCGTTCAAGCAGTGATTAATGATGTGAAAGATACTGTTAAAGATAATGGTAAAGTCCTTGTCAGAGCAAGTGGGACAGAGCCAGTCATTCGCGTCACCTTAAGTATGAAAACAACAGAAGATGTTGATACATATATGGATAAGATTGTTAGTGTGATTAGGACCATTAAGGAGGAAAAATCATGAGAAACTATGCCATAGTTTTAGCCGCAGGTAAAGGAACGCGGATGAAAACTGAGTTACCAAAATGTGCCTTTCCAATCTTAAAGAAACCGATGATTGAATACATTCATGAAAACATTGAAAAAAGCACGATTGATGAAACAGTGGTTGTTGTTGGATATCAAAAAGAAATTATTCAAGATATCTTAAAAGATCGTGTAAAATACTCGATTCAACATGACCAACTTGGAACCGGTCATGCGGTAAAAGCAACAAAAGAGCATTTATTAGATAAAGAAGGTACGACAATTGTACTCCTTGGCGATATGCCGCTTGTCAATCATAAAGTGATTGATAAAGTCATGACCTATCACCGCGATAGTGATAATGATTTAACTGTCGTCACAACGGATTATGATAATCCTAAAGGCTATGGTCGGATTATTCGTGATGATAATAATATCATTCAAGCAATTGTTGAACATAATGACTGTACCAAAGAACAAAAGCGTATAAAAGAAGTTAATACCGGGATTTATATCGTTGATAATAAACTCTTATTTGAAGCAGTTGAGAAAATTCAGGTTAATGAACGTAAAGGGGAATATTACTTAACTGATATCGTCTCAATTATGCAGCCAGATTACCGTGTTGGTGCCTTTAAATTATGGGATAGCGACCGTGTAATGGGTGTTAATACATTATACTCTGTCAGTATCGCAGAGCGTTACTTACGCGATGAAATCAATAAAGAACATATGTTAAATGGGGTAAACTTTATTAACCCTGAAACGATTACTGTTGGACACAATGTTAAGTTTGATAGTAACGTAACGATTTATCCGAATACAACGATTACAGGTAATAGTGAAATCATGAGTGGCTCACAAATTGGTCCAAACACCGAGTTACATAACGCAACAATTCATCATAATGTTATGGTAAAACACAGTTATATCTATGATAGTGAAGTCTTAAGTGATACGACAGTTGGACCATTTGCTCATATTCGTAACGGCGCTAAAATAGGTCCAAGTAACCGAATTGGAAACTTTGTTGAAATTAAAAACTCAACAACTGGTGAAGATACCAAAGCGTCTCATTTAGCGTATATCGGTGATGCCGAGACAGGTAGTGGTGTCAACTTTGGTTGTGGAAGTATTACCGTAAACTATGATGGAGTGACCAAACATAAAACAAAAATTGGTGATGATGTCTTTATCGGATGTAACACGAATTTAGTTGCGCCACTTGAAGTTGGCGACAGAGTCTTTATTGCTGCTGGTAGTACCGTGACTAAGAACGTCCCAACAGGGGCACTTGCGATTGCGAGAAACCGCCAAATTAACAAAGAAGACTACTCGAAAAACTATATTCGTCCGAAAAAGGACAATTCTGTTGACAAATAGAAACCAAGTGTTATAATAGTAATTGCGAAACTGTGGAAAGAAGAGTACCCACTCTCACCTGATTGCTGAAGCGATAGGTAGAAGCTACAAAAATATGAAACTAAAAATTTTTGAGTGTGGGTGCAGTATGTACGCACACTTTTTCTATGCTTTCCACACACTTTAAGGAGGTGTAAGCATAAAACGATACGGAAAACCAATGCCTGCGAAGAATAAAGACGCAGACAAACTGAATCAAGGCATTCGTGCAAGAGAACTAATGGTGATTAGTGATGATGGTGAAAAACTCGGTGTTATGAGTAAAAATGAAGCTATCGATATGGCATTTGAACGCGGATTAGATTTATTCTTAGTCGCACCAAATGCGAAACCACCAGTAGGGAAATTCATGGACTACAACAAGTACAAGTACGAGCAAAAACGTAAAAAACGTGAAGCACGTAAGAATCAAAATACAACAGAATTAAAAGAATTGCGCTTAAGTCCAAAGATTCAAGAACACGATTTACAGACGAAAATCCGTAAAGGACGCGAGTTCTTAGAAGACAATGATAAGTTAAAATTATCGATTCGTTTTCGTGGTCGTGAAATGGCATTTACTGATCAAGGCCGTGATGTGATGTTGCAATTTGCAGATCGCGTTAAAGATATTGCGGATGTTGAAAGTATGCCAAAACGTGATGGCCGAAATATGTTTATGACATTGAAGCCGAAAAAAGACAAATAATAAGGAGTGATGACGATGCCAAAAATGAAAACTCATTCTGGGTCGAAAAAAAGAATGAAGCGTACAGCTTCTGGAAAAGTAAAAGTGCCACACGCACATCGAGGACATTTGTTAACGAATAAAAATAAATCAGCGAGACGCGCTCATCGTAGTGCTACCTTTGTTAGTAAAAGCGATTTAAAACGAATCAAAAAACAAATTTCCAATATTAAATAACAATTAGGAGGAATACCAATGCCAAGAGTAAAAGGTGGAAACGTCGCTAGAAAAAGACGTAAAAAAATATTAAAATTAGCGAAGGGTTACTTTGGTTCTAAACATTTACTTTATCGCACAGCTAACGAACAAGTAATGAAATCGTTGCGTTATGCATATCGTGATCGTAAGAAACGTAAAAGCAACTTTAGAAAGTTATGGATTACCCGTATTAACGCAGCAGCTCGCATGAACGGAATGTCTTATTCTCGTTTAATCAATGGATTGAAAAAAGCGGGAGTAGAAGTTAACCGTAAAATGTTAGCTGATATCGCTGTAAATGATGAACAAGGATTTGCTGAAATTGTTGCCCTAGCTAAAAAAGGGTTATCAGGTGATGCTACGCCAGCACCTAAAACAGAAACAAAAGCAGCACCAAAGCCAGCGAAAAAAGAAGAGAAACAAGAAGCTAAAAACGAAGAAACTGTTGAAATCAGTGACGACTTAACTGTTGCTGAGTTAAAAGAGATTGCCAAAGAACGTGGCGAAACTGGATACAGTTCAATGTTAAAAGCTGAACTCATAGAATTATTAAAATAAGCAGTGAATACTGCTTTTTTTAATGCCTGCAATATGGTATAATTTTAACGGTGATTTTGATGAAACAATGGATAAAACAGGTCTCTTACGATATGTATTTACTAGCGTTATTAGCCATAACGTTTTTTAGTTATATATTTGAGTTACAAAGCTACTTTTTAGTCATTATTGCTGTTATAGGTGTCGTAAATATAGTTCTTAAAAACAGTATCTTTTATGTTATACCAGTACCATTTTTTGTCCAGATGAGTTTTAGTGACCTTCGTGACAATGTTGAAATAACAACGGTATATACGGTTATTCTAATTCTACTAATTATGTTTGATTTAATTCAAAACCGAAAAATTACCAAACGGGGACGGCTCACGTTACCGTTATTACTGTTATCTGGTGTTTCTATTGTCACTCATATTCATTCAACTAGTCTATTTACAACCTTTGCTGGGTTTATGCAGATTACAAGTGTATTAGGTTTATATTTTTATTTTGTGAATACCATTGATGATGATCCGAAAAATATAGAATATGTTTCTAAGATCTTAATGTATTTAGGCGCGTTAGTTACGCTTGAAATGGTGTATTTTATTATCCAACAAGACATCTTTGTGATAGACGTTATTCGCCGTCGAATGATTGATCTTGGGTGGGAAAATATTAACCTTGTAATTTATGCGAATATCATTTCAATTCCATTAATTGCGTACTTAATTAGCCATTCTAAAATTAAGTTTTATTATATGTTTTTTGCTTTATTCAATAGTTTAGGGATCTTATTAACGTTATCGCGTTCTAGTTTGTTAACGTTAGGTGTGTTTATCATCGTGCTCGTACCAGTGATGATTTTATATGAAGACCATCGTCGTAAATTACTCATTCATGGGATTATCTTTTTAAGCGTCTTCGCGGTAGGCTTATATATCGCAGAAGAGTATGAACTTGTATCCCAATATATTGAGGCGGTTTTAGATCGTGATTTAACCTACATTCAAGACCGCGTCGCATTATTAAAAATAGCGTTAGAAGAATTTAAAGCCCATCCAATTGTTGGATCGGGTGGATTATACTCATCACGGGTTCATATTGGTGAAACTGGTAATGGAGCTGTTAACTATCATAATACGATTGCACAAGCCTCTACGTTAGGAGTCATCGGCTTAATTGGATTCACCTGGCTATTTATTAAAAAAACACGTGTATTATTACAAAAGCAAACATCGTTTAAATGGTTTGTATTGGCGCTGATCTATATTACGGCATTCGTTAACGGTATGTTTCAACCAATGTATTTTTACACTACATATATGATCTATATTTTCTTAATTTTAGCGGTAATTGAAAATGTCTCACCAACCCTAAAAAAATAGACTATCATTTGACATCTATGTCAAAAATCCTTTATAATAGAAGTATCCTAAAGGACTGGAAATCACCCCAAGTGCGACCCCAACTTTATAGAAAAGGGGCCGAGACTCATTATGTGACGGAAGCCTAGAAACTATAGGAACCCTAATTAATTGAGTAAGAGGCTACCACCATAGGCGAACAGAGGTTCGACATCGGGTGATTTCCAATTATTTAGGATTTTTTTTATATTCAATGCTTGTTTTTTCTATTTTAATGATAAAATAGAGTAAAGGGGGAAACACAATGAATTTTTTTACATATGAGAGTCCATATCGAACGGGTGTGTTTATGGACTTAACCTTTTTAGAATATATCCTACCAATGGTAGTGATTCTTGTTCTAGCGATTATTATTATCCATCATCGAAACTTGTTTCAATTATCAGAGCGACGTGATCGCGTCTTTAGACTGTCTGTTGCGACGGTATTTTTGATTATTTATGCGAGCCATTATATTTTACGATTCCGTTTATATGGCTTTGATACAATCATTTTACCATTTCAACTATGTAGTATCAGTATGTTTTTAGCGATCATTCTGTTATACACAAAGAACAAAGTTTTATATTCGTTTGTGTTGTACACGGGTGTATTAGGTGGTATTATAAGTTTACTCACCCCAATCATTGGGTATGACGCGAGTTACTATCGGTACTATCAGTTTTATATCGCCCATGGGTTATTAATTCTTACCCCAATTTACTTTACGGCGGTACATAATTATTATCCAACGTATAAAACAACAATGATATCACTTTATATTTTTCAAGGATTAATCGTATTTATGGGTATCTTTAATTATATTTATGGTACAGATTTCATGTTTGTCTTTTTAGATCCATCAAAAATTGATAAATTCCCAGCTATACGCTATTTTGGCGGTATTCCTTATTATATTATTTTAGGTGAAATAGCTGTGTTCACATTATTTTATACAATGTATCAAATAATGAAGAAACTAAAACCAGAAACATTAGAGAACCAAAAGGAGGTTATCTATGAAACTATTTAGTCAATACACTTGGGTTGTTAAACTTGTTGGTGCTGCCTTACTTGTGGCACTTGCGATTTATTTGAAGTTTGGAAACGGTGAAGAAATTGTGATTCCGTTCATTGGCGCAGCCATCATCGTTAGTAGCGTTGTTCGGCTTGTTCCTTTCATTAAAACGCAATCCAGCGACTTAGTCAAAACGGTAAATATCATTGAAATTACGGTTGATTTTGCGATTGGGTTAGCCTTTATTCTCGTCACATTACTTACAGAAGAAGGGTTACAAAATTTCTTTGGTTACCTATTAGGATTTTACTTAATGCTTAGAGGAACCGTTCATTTCTTCAGTGTGTCAACACATGAAGAAAATAGTGATTGGATTTTATTCGTGTATCACATTGCCGCATTAATTGTCGGGAGTTATGTCTTCTTTAAAGGGGATTTCGTACCCGGTGTACTCATTAACATCATTTTAGTTTTCAGTATCATTGCCGGTGGTTATCTCTCATATGATGGCTTTAACGGGTATAAGCTTTATCGTGAACACAAAACCTTTGAAGCAGAAGACGTGAAACGACCTGAGGTTGAAAAACGGATTCCTGATCAAGATGATGACTTACCACAAGATCATATC
>JAASSV010000026.1 GCA_021767685.1 Caryophanales bacterium
ATATTTATTAAACATATAGCGTTCACTTGCGGTTTCATTACCGGTACCACTTCCATTTGAGAATGTACCATCAGAGTTCATTCTGAAGTAGTATCCTGGTAAAATCATATCAAAGTTAGAATCCGCTGATTTTCCAGTATGGTTATAAACCACATCCATAATGACACGGATATCATTGTCATGGAATGTTTGTACCATTTCTTTGAACTCTTCAACACGCACTTCACCATTAAATGGATCGGTCGCATAACTTCCTTCTAAAGCATTAAAGTTTTCCGGCATATAGCCCCAGTTAAAGATACCATCTTGAATACCATAATAGGTTGGATCATTTAACCGTGTTTCATCAATAATACCGTGATCAAACACAGGAACTAATTGAACATGGGTAACACCAAGTTCACGGATATGATCAAATCCAGTAGTGACGTTTTGATAGGTTGTTCCTTCTTCAACTAACCCTAAGAATTTACCACGTAAATCTTCAGTCCCGTTCCAGGTTTCATGACTGGTTAAATCACGGACATGAAGTTCATAAATAATCGCATCTGTATAACTATCCATGGTATCTGGTCGTGTATCTGTACTCCAATTATCAGGATTGTATCGATCAAAGTTGATGACCATACCACGGTCACCATTAACACCAGTAGAGTAAGCATACGGATCAACAAGTTCATTGGTATATTCACCATTAGTGACTGAGAACGTATAATAGACTTTATCTAAGTCGCCTTGAACTGTCACTGACCAAACCCCTTTATCACCACGTGTCATTGGGGTTGTTTGATATGGATCATCAACACCTGTGTTACCATCATAATCTGTCGTACTCGCATCATGGCCGTGGGTATATAAATTGAGTGATACCGCATCACTGATTGGTGCCCACAGTTTAAATGTGGTTTCTGTTTCGCTGTAAATCGCACCCAGTTCGCCATCATAGCCATACGCATCATTAAATGCTTCACTTTCATAGAATCCATCAAAGCCGACACTAGAGGTTGCTGGGGTATCATCACCAAAATCTATCTCTAATGTATACCGTTTTGATAAATCAACGGGTTCATCAATATCAAATGACCCTGTCCAATCATTCATACTAAAGTTTGAGATTGGGACTGCGGTATCATCTTTTAATAACGTAACATCCCCCGCAGTGACCGTGCTTGTTGCACTAAAACTAATTGTATCTTCATCGGCAAACGCAGCAGATAATATTTTGTTTGAAACATCTGCGGCTTCTAATGAATAGTAAATATTCGGATCATTCTGTACAAGGTAAACATGAACCTCGCCTGACGCATTAGGGCTTGTCATATCGATGTAGCGATCTTGAGCAACATCTTTTGCCCAATCATCGGTTCTGACAATGACACCAACTTGACTTGCGCCTTCTAAGTTCGTTCCGGCTAAGGTATGTTCATAATACACCCCGTAATCATCTGTACCATTAAATTCGTATTGTTGTCCTTCTCCAGCATTAGGTTGATATTGCCAAAGCCAAAGTGACCAGTCATCATATGATTGATCATAACGGAAGTAGTGCACCACTAACTCAGTCGCATCGGTCGCATGTACGCTAACGTGCGTTGAGACAATGAGTGCGACAACAAGCGTTATCATCATCATGAATCGTTTTAATATTTTCACAAAAAACTCCTCCTTTATTAGATACTTTTATTATAGCATAAATAGGGTATGATACCGTTATCATTTTACATTGTGATAACGGTTACAACTTTTATATGATACCTATATATCGTTAGTATAAGCAAGTTTTCACTGAATATCATGTCGTTTTTATTAGGGGAAAGGTAGTCGTAATGCATCACTAACTATTGCGCTAAAACTATGATTGAATAACTTGAATTAACATTCGGAGTTCGATATAATACGATAGTAAGCGAGTTGACTTTGAATTTACAGGAGGAACACACAATGAAGAATATGAAAATCAACGATGGAATTTACATGTTTACGATGAACTTAGACGATATGTTATTTGAAAATATGTGGGAGTTACCAGATGGTGTGAGTATGAACTCATATCTCGTCAAGGGTGATAACGTTGCGATTATCGACGGTGTTATTGGCTGGGATGGTGTTCCCGAAACATTATATGAACACTTAAAGACAATGGATGTCACGGTTGACGATATTGATTATGTGGTTGTTAACCATATGGAACCTGATCATTCAGGATGGTTAGAAAACTTGAAGAAAATCACCACAGGCTTTACCATTTTAGTGACCGCCAAAGGGGCTCAGTTTATCTCATCATACTACGGTGATGAGTTTAATATTCAAGTTGTCAAAGAAGGTGACACGGTTGATTTAGGTCAAGGGAAAGTGTTGCGTTTTCATCCAACACCAAACGTCCACTGGCCAGAAACAATGATCACCTACGAACAATCAACAAAAACCCTATTCTCATGTGATATGTTTGGTGGCTTTGGATCATTAAGCGATTCTGTCTTTTATCAAGACTTATCAAAGGAAGAACAAACGCATTTTGATTATGAAACCGTCCGGTATTTTTCTAATGTATTAACGACATTTTCACCGATGGTAAAACGGGCGATTAAGAAAACAGAAGAACTTGATGTTAACATGATTGCCCCAGGTCATGGCCCATTATATAAAGACACAGTCGATATCATTATCAACCAGTACAAACGTTTCTGTGAGTACGCTGATGGTGATGGAGAAGACAAAATTGCTATCTTAGTTGGTTCAATGTATGGTGTCACCTAAGCAGCGGTTAAGAAAGTCATAGATTATTTGCAATCAAAAGATATGACCGTATCAGTCTTAACCTTACCACAGGCAACAGAAAGTGATGTTGTCACTGAAGTATTTACATCAAAAGGAATCATTGTTGCGGCGTCAACCTATGAGTACCGCATGTTTCCGCCAGTAGCCCATGCAATTGATGAATGTGGTCGTAAGAAGATCACCAATAAAAAAGCCATGTATTTTGGATCATATGGGTGGAACGCGAGTGCTGAGAAAGATTTAATGAATATCATCTCAAACTATCGGATGAAATGGGAGTTTGTTGATCCGGTATCCTTTGAAGGGGCAGCTTCAAATGATGATATGTCACAAATTCAAAAGGGCGTTGATGGCTTGCTTGATTTAATTCAATAAACGATAAAAAGAATTCAAATAATTTTGAATTCTTTTTTTGAACTCACTGCATTCAGCGTGTATAATACTAAAGAGGAGGTGACATCATGCATTATGCAAAAGTAAAAGGTATTTTATCCCAACACAACGGTATGAATCTTTACCGTGGGTGTTCTCATGGGTGTATTTATTGTGATTCAAGGAGTACGTGTTATCAGATAACACACGACTTTGAAGACATTGAAGTTAAAGAAAATGCCTTAGAGTTACTCGAACGTGCTTTACAGCGAAAACGGCAAAAATGTATGATTGGCACCGGGGCGATGAGTGATCCCTATGTTCCTTTAGAACGCTCATTAAGACATACAAGACAAGCGCTAAAACTTATTTATCGTTGTGGGTTTGGCGTAGCGTTACAAACAAAATCTGACCGTGTATTAGATGATTTAGACTTATTACAACAAATAAATGATCGCAGTAAAGCGGTTGTCCAAATGACATTAACGACGTATGATGATGAGTTGTGTCGACTATTAGAACCCAATGTCTCTACTACCAAAGAGCGCTTTAACGCCCTATTGAAACTCAATGAGGCAGGGATAGAGACGGTTGTTTGGCTATCACCCTTGCTCCCTTTTATCAATGATAGTTTAGAGAATATGCAAGGCTTACTAGATTATTGTGTACGGGCGAAGGTGAAAGGGGTTATTTTCTTTGGCGCTGGTGTGACGATGCGTGAAGGAAACCGAGAGTATTTTTATAAGAAACTTGATACCCATTTTCCAGGGATGAAAGCTCGGTATCAACGTATGTTTGGGAATCAGTATGAATGCCATTCACCGAATCATTATAAGATTAAACAGTTAGTTGAAACGGTGTGTGAAGCCAATGGTATTATGTATGATATCGATGAGGTTTTTCGGTATTTAAATACGTTTCCAAAGAAAGAAACACAATTAAGTCTTTTTTAAGAAATAACGCATAAAAAAGTTTCTTATATTTTTTTTGAGTCAACGATAAAAGTAGTGTATAATTGTATCGAGTTTACTAGGGGGAATCGACATGATTGATATTTTAAAAATTATTATTATAGGTATTATTGAAGGTATTACAGAATGGTTACCAATAAGTAGTACAGGACACATGATTTTAGCAGATGAATGGATTCAAATGAATATGACCGATGAGTTTAGAGAATTCTTTTTAGTTGTTATTCAACTTGGAGCTATTGCGGCAGTAGGGGTTATTTTTTTTAAAAAGCTTAATCCCTTTGTTCGGGATAAAGATAAACGGAACAGTGTGTTACTGACATGGGGGAAAATTGCCTTTGCCTCATTACCAGTTGCCGTACTCGGGTTGTTACTAGATGATTGGTTAACCGCAAAACTCTATAATTACATCACAGTTGCGATTATGCTTGTTGTCTATGGGATTATCTTCATTATTGTAGAAAATCGTTTAAACGAAGATTCTGCACGTGTTACATCAATCGAAACATTACCGTTTAGAACTGCGTTTTTTATTGGACTCTTTCAAGTCTTATCATTAATTCCTGGGACCTCACGGTCTGGGGCAACGATTATTGGTGGACTGATTGTCGGGGCAAGCCGGTTTGTTGCGGCAGAGTTTAGTTTCTTTTTAAGTATTCCTGCAATTGTTGGCGCAAGTTTTCTTAAACTAATTAAGTTTGGGTTTGACTTTTCACAAGATCAAATCATTGCCTTAGTTGTTGGGATGGTTGTCGCATTTTTGATGAGTTTAGTCGCCATCCGCTTTTTAATTGGTTATGTTAAGAAACATGATTTTAAAGTGTTTGGCTATTACCGCATTGCACTAGGGGTTATCGTTGTGGTATACTTTATAGTGACTAATATGATGTAATCCATTAATAATAGACGGTTATAGTATTTGGGAAAGGGTTTATTATGAATATTTTAAATAGAGTAAAATTGATAAAATTAAATACGGCTGAAATTTTAGTCTTGGGGTTTGCTGGGTTGATTCTTTTGGGAAGTATTTTACTTACCTTACCAATCGCAAGCCAAAATGGTGAAAGTGTCGGCTTTGTTAATGCCTTATTCACAGCAGCAAGCGCTGTTGCGGTAACAGGATTGGTGGTTGTCGATACGTTGACTCACTGGACGACCTTTGGCCATGTTGTGATCTTAGTTTTAATTCAAATCGGTGGTCTTGGGATCATTACTATGGGGACATTATTTGCCCTTGTGCTTGGTCGTAAGATTAACTTTAGAGAACGGGTTATTATGCAAGAAGCGATGAATAAGATTACCGTGAGTGGTGTTGTTCGGTTAGCGAAGTATGTCTTGATTATGACGTTCTTATTTGAAGGAATAGGTGCGGTTATCTTAGCCACACGGTTTGTTCCGATATATGGTCTTGGAAAAGGAATATGGTTAAGTGTTTTTCATTCCATAAGTGCCTTTTGTAACGCCGGATTCGACTTGATTGGAAACTTTCAAAGTTTAACACCATTTGTCAGTGATCCTGTTGTGTCGATTGTTGTTGCCTTGTTGATTATTCTCGGGGGTATTGGATTTGTTGTTATTTTAGAGTTAATGGAGAAAAAAAGTTTTAAAAAACTTAGTCTACATTCAAAAATGACATTGTCCATTACTGGGTTTTTATTACTTCTTGGATTCATCATTGTCTTAGCTCTTGAGTTTGATAATCCAGAAACGATGGGGAACTTAGGGTTTGGTGGTAAACTATTAAGTGGTTTCTTCCATTCCGTTACACCAAGAACGGCTGGGTTTAATACATTGCCAATGGATAAATTGATGATGGGAACGATTGTAATGACGATTGTCTTTATGTTTATTGGTGGTAGTAGTGCCGGTACAGCAGGTGGGGTTAAAGTCACCACACTTGGTGTCATCTTAGCTACGATTACATCAGTCATTAAAGGGAAACAAGATACAGAAAGTTTTAAACGCAAGTTACCCCGCGATCTTGTTAATCGTTCATTAACAATTATTACCTTATCAATTGGACTAGTAATATTAGTCACCTTTGTTCTTAGTGTGACAGAAGATGCGACCTTTAAAGAAACCTTCTTTGAAGCTGTCAGTGCCTTTGGGACAGTAGGACTCTCGTTAGGGATAACAACAGAGTTGAGTACCATTGGTAAAATTGTCATTACCTTAACAATGTTTTTCGGTCGTGTTGGGCCACTAACTGTCTTTATGGCACTTGCTGAGAGACGACAAGCAAGTAGTGCGATCGCCTATCCTGATGAAGAAATTATGATTGGATAATAAAGAGTGTGAAAACACTCTTTTTTTTATGGGCTAAACTTGGTATAATATACTGTTGTATGAGACGGATTTTCTTATATGATATGGCTCAAAGTAACAATTGTGCATAAACATCATGGTAGGCAGAAAATGGTACAGTAGTGTCCTTTGTACTGTATTGAAAGGCGGAAGTTGTGTGTTACGATATAGTTTAGTTAGATTATTTTTGGTGACAATCACATTGTTTTTAATTGTATCCTTAGTACAATTTTTTGGTAATGTGACGATGTTAGCAAAATGGAGTATGCCGCATCCACTGTATGAAGATTTTATTGTGGCGTGGGCTAGATATAAAGTGTTTTTAAGAAATGTCGTTGTTGATTGGGATTTTGGGGATAGTTTTTTATATAATCAAGATGCCTGGGAATTAGCGATGAGTAAAATGTGGGTAACCGTTAAGATTAATCTTGCCGCATATATATTTTATGTATCATTTGGCTTCAGTATTGGTCTATTAGCTGCGGTTTATAAAGATACGTTATTTGATAAAGTCATCGTGAATCTTATTTTAGCTATTGGTTCGATTCCGATTTACATTATGATTCTTGGGTTAATCTTATTCTTTGGATACCGACTCTTTATCTTAGATCCGTTATATACACAAGTAGGAGTGGGATTATGGGAAGGCTTTAAAGGATTGATTATCCCTGTTTTAGCCTTATCGTTTTGGCCTATGGCAAATATTATCAGGCTAACACGGGCTGAACTGATTGATGAGTTAAGTGATGAGTTTGTCAACATTTTAAAAGCAAAAGGATTAACACGGCGACAGATTATTTTTCGTCATATGTTAAAACATGTATTAACAACCATTATTCCTGAAATGACCAATACCTTTGTTGTGATTTTAAGTTTTTCATTCTTAATGGAAATTGTGTATCAAGTCCCTGGTGTAGCCAAATTAATGTATGATTCTATTGTGACATCTAGCGGCTTTGGGAATACTGTCTATTTAGATATGGCCAATGTTATTGTGGTTGGTGGATTTTATGCCTTTTTAGCTTTAATGGTAGGATTTATTAATGATATGATTTTACCATTGATTGATCCCCGCATAAAAATGGGGGTAAAACGTTAGGAGTGGTATCATGTGTGGCCGATTTGTGATTAGTTATACGTATGATGAGTTACTTGCGTTTTTGGATGATGAATTTTCACCTTACGAGATTCGTCATCAGTTAAGTTTACCAGATTATAATATTGCCCCATCTAAAGATATTGTAGCAATCATTTCTGGGCGTGATAAGTACCGAGTAGGCACGATAAAATGGGGCTTTAAACCGTTTGAAAAATTTAAATATCCAATTATTAATGTTCGCTCTGAAACGATTGATGAGAAGCCGATTTATCGGCATTCGTTTCAATCGAAAAGATGCTTGATTTTAGCCAATGGATTTTATGAATGGCGTCAAAATGGACATCAAAAACAGCCGCATTACATCAAGCCTAAAAAAGATACAATGTTTGTTTTTGCGGGCATTTATACACAATATGAAGACAGGGAACATCAGCCTCATTTCAGTGTGGCGATTGTGACAAAAGAGGCCAATCAAACAATGGAAGAACTGCATCACCGTATGCCTGTCTTATTGACAAAAGAAGCCGCAGATACGTGGTTGAATCCAGACAGTTCTTTAGAAACTTTAAAGGGATTAATAGAATCTGATAAAATTGAACTGACGTATTATCCTGTCAGTCAACGCGTAAATAATGTTCATAATAATACAAAAGAAAACATCCTCCCACTCAATGAATGAGAGAAATGTTTTCTTTTTTTGATTCAAAAAACCCTACTTAAAAAAGTAGGGTATTATTTTCATCATTATTGTTTTTCAATACAAATTACATAAGGACCTTGATCTTTGTTATAGTAGCTATACTTAATAACGTGATACTGATCAAAATCTAGTGAGTGTACATAAGTTAAGAGATCATCACTTTCTTCTTTGCCACCAAATTTGCCTACATACACAACAAGGGCAATCATACCGCCAGGTACTAAGCGCTCTTGTATCTTTTTAATCGCAGAAATGGTAGATGGACCTTGAGTCACAATTCGCTTGTCACTACCAGGTAAATGTCCAAGGTTAAATAGTGCCGCTTTGATGTCTTCATCAACATACTTGTCTAGGTTTTCATGGGAATCTAAAATCGTTTCAACATTATGAATCTTATTGCGTTTCATGCGTTCTTCTGTGTTTTGTATTGCGAGTTCTTGGATATCGAACGCATACACTTTCCGTGCTTGTCTCGCAAGAAATAAAGTGTCATATCCGTTCCCGCATGTCCCATCGATCACATAGTCATCGGTGGTAATGATTTCCTTGAGTTTGTTATGAACAAAAGGAATTACTTTCTTTATCATTGCTATCACCTCTAGTTCATTATAACACGAAATATCTGATTTTTAAGAGATAATTATAATTTTTTGCAAGCGTTTTTACAAAATATTTATGTTGGGATATGTGGTTAGTGTTTATAACTAATCTAAAAATGCGTTAAGACTTTCACTAAACAATTAATTAAATCAATAAAAAAAATGAAAACGATTTACCATTTCTGTATATTTTATGTTAGAATAAAGAATAGAGAAACCGAATACAAACACTACATATTACATAAGAAACTAATTTGGAGGGACACATTTATGAAAAATTATGATATTGAAAAAATCCGAACGATTGCTGTTGTGGGGCCGCAAAGTTCGGGAAAAACTTCCTTTATGGAATCTGTGCTCCATGTTACAAATGTAAAAGGTGTCAAAGGAACCGTTGA
>JAASSV010000027.1 GCA_021767685.1 Caryophanales bacterium
ATACCCCACTTATAATTGGGTAATAGGCATCAGTAAATAATCCAATTCTCATAATGTCACCTGCTAGCTTTCAATGTTTTGTCATATAAAATGTAGTATAAATAGAAGAATCCAAATGCAACAACATAATGCACTGTGGCAAAGATAAATGATGGCATTCCTGGAAATAATATGCCAAAAATGCTTTGATCTTTTAGGTAAAAATAATCTGTGTTAAGTATATTATTGATTGGAATAAATGCATAAAGTATTATAGCCATTAAAAATGTAGTTCTAAAGACATCTTTAACCGTTGGGACATAGTCCTCATAAAGTACTAAATAAAACGGTGTAATAGCTAATAAGTAATGATCAATAAAAAATGTTTCTGTAAGATTAGCGATATTATCAATTGGACCGTTTGGATAAACAATCCCTGCTAAGCCCGTTGCCCCCCAAAAAAATAAGAATGGCATAACACGCCTATCTTTAGTAATCACATAGTACAGTAATACCACTGAACTTATCCGACAAACAAAAAATGGTAGCGATTCACCTAAAATAAAACCATCACGTATAACCGCTAACACATAACGTGTTACTTGTGTATATGTTAATAAAACAATAAGAACAAGATATAATCTATCTCTATGTCTTGTAAAAAAGTCACGATAATGAAACAAGGCATAAAGCCCCCCAACAAAAGAGTAAACATATATCATATACATTAAATATGGATTAATAAAGTCAAAAAACAACATGATATCACCTACTGATAGTAGTACATATTATATCATATATCTTGTTAATTTGTTATTCATTTTCAAGAATAATATCGGCATTTTCAAATATACTAAATGCATTAAAATACCGATCCTCAAGAGGAATCCATTCATTAATAAATCGGTGATAAATGTGTGATGGACTACGGCTTTCAATGCGCTGAAGTTGTGTTTCACGTGAAACATGTAAAACGATTTTATAATCATAATAATCAGCCAAATCAGGATGACAGCTATACACGCCTTCAATAATTACCTTTTGATGTCTTGGTAACTCAGGACGTGTTTCTAGCGTCTGTGTTTTACAATTAAAATGATGACTTGGTATCTTGTCATCCTCTAAATGTTCAAATACTTCTGTTTTTATGCGTTCAAGGTCAACATTACCACCAGGGGTTTTTAAGCGCTCTTCGGTTTTCTTTTCTTCAGGTAAAAAATAGTCATCCATATGAATTACCGTAATATCGTATTTCCTAGCAAGTTCTTGAACAAGTGTTGTTTTTCCTGATCCACTTGGCCCATCAATTGCGATAAGTAGATTTTTATCACTTTGTAACAATTTTTCTAGTTTTATTGAAGTTATCATTCCTACCACCTAAAATATTATACCAAAAAAGCGGATATTTTGATATAATATTTTAAAGGTGTGATTTGATGGCAAACGTTGTAGTACTTAATATTGATTCATATGACCTATTAGATGTTAAACGTAAGCTCAGTGAAGGCTTATCCCTTTTAGGTGGGATTGGATCTCTTATCCCAAAAAACAAATCAATTTTATTGAAACCAAACCTATTAATGGGAGTAGATCCTAAAGAGGCTGTGACAACGCATCCTATCATATTCGAAGCTATTGCCCTGATACTTATTGAAGAGGGCTATACTATTGGGTATGGGGACTCTCCTGGTTTTGGGAAACCAAACAGAGTTGCTTCTAAAGCAGGCATTGAAGAGGTTGCCAATAATCTTGATATCCCCTTAGCAGATTTTACACATGGACATACTGTGCATCACCCTCAGGGGATCATTTCAAAACAATTCGAAATAGTCGATGCATTTAATCAGTATGACGCTGTTATCAACTTACCCAAAATGAAAACCCATGCCTTACAACGGATAACTGGAGCGATAAAGAACTCTTTTGGTCTAGTTCACGGTTTAAATAAAGGCCTCATGCATGGCCGCTTTCAAAACGCAGAAAGTTTCGCTCAAATGCTTGTTGATTTAAATACTTATTTATCTGTTGATTTACATATTATGGATGGCATCACGGCAATGGAAGGTAATGGACCCAAAAACGGTTCACCTATATCAATGAATACCATTCTAATATCAACGGATCCTGTCGCATTAGATACCGTTTTCTGTCGGCTGGTTAATATTAATCATCATCACATACCAACCATCACATTAGGTAACGACAATCGATTAGGAACCAGTGATGATATCACATTGCTTGGTGACGATATAGCCCCCTTAATTAATCCCCACTTTGATATTGAGCGGTCTCCGATAAAAAGTAGTGAAAATACCTCGTTAACATTATTAAAAAACCATATTATCCGACGCCCTTATATTATCGAAGATATGTGTAAGAAATGTGGTGTATGTGTAGAGGTATGTCCACTAGACGAAAAAGCAGTTCAGTTTAGACATAATGACAAGACTCATCCACCGAAATATGATTATACAAAGTGTATACGATGTTATTGTTGCCAAGAAATGTGTCCTCATGATGCAATCGAGGTTAAAACACCATTACTCGGTAAACTTGCTTATTTTTTCCATATATTAAAATAAAATCACTTCCGCAGAAGTGATTTTTTTATTATTCAACAAAATAACTTATTCCGTATCCTTTACGGCCAACATGAATGGTAAAGACAGGGCCTAAACGCGTTGATTCATTAAACTTAGCATTTGGAAACTTCTCTAATAAATCTGCTTTTAGTTTTGCGGCACTATCCTCTGAGTTTTTACTCAATAGATAGAACGTGACTTTATCATGTCCTTTTAATGTTTCCTCAACGCTTTGAATCATATAACGGTGAAGTTTTTTATATGTCCGTTCACTCTTAACTAACTTTAACTCACCATCAATCATTCTTACAATTGGTTTAACCCGAAGTACGGTACCAATCATCGCTTTAGCTGCACTCAAGCGACCACCTTTTACGAGTGAGAACAAGTTCTCTACTGTAAACATTTGTTCAGAGTTAGCAATGATTCTTTCAATCCGTGTAATGATCTTATCCGCTGGTTCTTCAGCTTGCATCATATCAATAATCTCTAAGGCAATCATGACATTTCCATACGCAGCTAATTGTGTATCAAAGATATGAACTTTGTCGGGATCATCTAACATATTTTGTGCAAGTGTTGCACTTTGATATGTCCCACTAATATCCTTTGATACCACTAACACAAAAATCTTTTCATAGCCTTTAGAAAGCTTATCTTGATAAGCATTCAAAAACTCTCCTGGAGCTGGTTGACTTGTGGTAAAATGACTCCCACTATCTTGCTTATCATACACAAATTGATTATCTATTTCTGTTTCTTTAAAAGATTCTTTCCCATCCACAACATTTAATGATACTACACTAATATCATTCTCCTCAATAACTTCTGGTTCTAAATACACTGTACTGTCTACGACTAATCCTAATTTTTTCATTTTTCTACCTCTTTTTTTTATATTAATATTCCTAAATAAATTGCTAAAAAGTGACTGATACTACCTGCTAAAACAAATAGGTGCCAAACAAAGTGATGATATCGGAACTTGCTGACATAAAAGATAACACCAACAGTATAACTGATACCGCCACCAAACAATAAGGCCGTTCCAAACTCTAATAATTCAATAACATCGGTAATAACCCACAAAACGCTCCAGCCCATTATAATATATAAAACGACATATAATGCATGGTACTTATGAAGCCAAATGGCTTTAATGGTTATAGCTAAAATGGTTAATGTCCATAAAACACCGAGCAAGACATACCCTTCAATCGATTTCACGACAAGTAACATAAACGGTGTATATGTCCCACTGATTAATAAAAAGATGCTACTGTGATCAAGTCGTTGAAATACTTGATTTGTCCGTTTCATTTTATCGGGAAATGCGTGAAATAATGTTGAGGATAAATACAACACAATTAGCGTAATTCCATATACCAACGTTGCAAATAGTTCAAGTGTTGTATCTGATACAAGGATCATTAATACGAGCCCTGTAATTGCTAATAAAACACCAACACCATGTGAGATGGCATCTGCTAGTAATTCTCCTAATGTTATTTTCTTCATCTGTTCGACCTCACTATAATTACTCTATCACACATAATAATTTATCACTAATTACTCTATCTGTCAAGGTAATTACAAAAAAATAGCCCAATAATGGGCTATTTCGATTATATTAAATGTTTAAATGTCGGATCATTTGTTAATTTAAACTGATATTTCTCTTGTGAAATCATTGTTTCTATCTTGTTTTTCAAACGGTTTAATCGTCGATTATCTAATAAGTTTGGATACTCTTTAACCATATTTAAGTACACATGATACCATAATGTATAATCATCAAATCGAGCAAAGACTTTGACACTTTTGTTATTCATTTGCCATGGTTTTATGCCTGCAAAATGTGTTCCGTATAACACATTCAATTGTGGATAACCATTAAATGAGGCATAGCGTAAATCAATATTGTGCCACTGGCCACTAAATTTCTGTGTTAAATATTGCATTTCTGGCCATCTAAATTCAGCAATCATGTCCGCAATGGTATCATCTTCTGTATCCTTCATAATGGAGTCATAGGTTTTTGCACTAGGTTCTAATACCCATAATGCCGCAAGTACTCCCATATTATCAGCATCAACGAGTACCCGATCAGTCATTTCCTTTGGTATAGATGTTCCATGTGGAACATTGCGATAAACATCATGCCATACCCAAGTACCATACTGATCTACTGTTTTCGGAGTGATATACTTACCATCTTGATATTCCATACAGTGAGATTTAAACTCATTAATAATCCCTGCTGGTGATGGTAAGTCAAACAACTCATCATAGTTTTGAATCGGTAAAATATCCGCATCAGCCAAAACAATTTTATCATAGTCTAAGCCATATCCTCCATCTTCACCCAGTAAAAACGCATTGAACCTTGTAAATAAGAAAGGACGATCTTGACGTTCATGACGGTGATGGTGTTCGACGTATACTTGTTCCATATCTATCACATGTGTGTAAACTTCTTTTAGTGCTTCTTTACCATAGTCAGTTACACCCTCAGAGACAATACAAACAAGATCATGAGGTGTGTTTTGTTTTCTTAACGCATAGGCGAATACTAATGCGCCTGGAATAAAACTATCATTCCGCATAACAAACGTTACATATGCATATTTACTCATTGTCATCACCTGTTAAAGAGTCAATAAAGACATCTACAATTTCGGGATCAAACTGTGTTCCGGCATTATCTTTTAGTTCCTGTATTGCTTCTTCAGGCGTTTTAATTGTATTATACGGGCGTTGTGTTGTCATAGCATCATACGCGTCAGCAACAGCTAACATTCGTGATAATAACGGAATTTCGTGAGCTTTTAAGCCTTTTGGATATCCAGATCCATCATAGTTCTCGTGATGAGATAATATGTACTTTGCCACTGCTTGCAGTTCAGGAGATGCTTGGGCAATACGATATCCTATCTCAGGATGACGCCTCATTTCACGCCATTCTTCATCTGTTAGTGGTCCTTCTTTATTTAATATTTCATCAGGAATACCAATTTTACCTAAATCATGTAACATACATAAGAGTTCTAAATCATCGAGTTTGTCACTACTTAATCCATATTGTTTTGCGACACCCGATAACAATTCAAATAAGCGGTTACCATGTGCTTGCGTTTCACTACTTTTTTCCTGTAATGCTTTTTGCATCGAGGTAATGATCTTACTATGCATACTTGATTTACTGAGCATTTTCCGTTTATACATATTGGTTTCTGCAATACGCATAATATCCATAATATCATCAGATTCATGTTTCTTAACACCATATCCAAGAGAAATACTTGGTGTTACTCCCTTGACGGCATCCTTGGTTGTCAGCCGCTCAAAATAAGATATGATGCGATCCATAATAATATGCACTTCTTCATCGTTTGTTTTTGGTAATAAAATAACAAACTCATCACCGCCCCAACGGCCAACGATATCTTCCTTACGGCATAGGTATTGAAGAGATTTAGCAACCTTCTTCAATAATAAATCCCCAACTTCATGACCAAAGACATCGTTTGTCAGCTTAAGACCATTGACATCTCCCATGATAAGCGAGAAAGGCAGTTGTCGCTCAGTATCGAGTCGTTTTATTTCTTCTTCTAAGTACGTTCGATTATAAAGTCCGGTTAATACATCATGATAAGAGAGATATAAAATCTCTTTTTCCCGTTTCTTTTGTTCATTTATATCCACAATAACATAGACTTTTCCTAATATCTGTTCCTGGGTATTTCTGATGTTTCTAATCGTAACACTAACATGCCAATACATTCCATCTTTAGAGACTAATAACGCTTCAGATGTTTCATACTCAGAAACCGATAAATAATCGATTCGTGTATACAAATCATCTAATAGTGTTAATACAGAGTAAACTGGTACCCCGTTGATATCTCGATCCCATCCTGTCATTTTTAATGCATTGTCATTCATTCGGGTGATTCGATCATTTTGATCGGTAATAATAATTGCTTCCCCAATCGAATCAAGCGTATGCAAGAAATATTCTTTTTCTGCATTGGTTTTAATAAATTCGCTTTTCAACTCTGACATATCTCTAATAATAACGACAAAATACTCTGTACCATCATAATGATATACCGAAATTCCGGCATTCACTTCATATATTTTACCGTCTAATGCTTGTAATTGTAAATCTATAATACCGCTCTCTTTGCGATCAATGAAGGCGTGAAGTTTTTCTAACTCCTCATCTACTAAAAAGTCTTCATAGTTTAACGAATCATTCTCTACACGCTCTAAATGGAAAAACTCCGCTGTTTTGTTGTTACGAAAAATCAAATCAGTATCTCTAAAGATAAGTACCATTTCTTCAAGATGATTAAACAGTGGTTGATACCTCTCTAAGAAAGCATCTTGTGGCTCATCTAAACAGATGATAGTATACTCATTATCCCCAAATGATACTGTTTGATAACAGTATGTTTTGTGATTAACAACGAAAAGAGGGTGTGATTGGCCCCCTTGAGTTTTGATATTTTCCAATAATTCTTCTACTGATACATCAATCTTATCCCGTGGATATACTGTGTTGTTATCCTGATCTAAAACAACACAAGTGTGATCTGATAACTGTGTAATAAATTCATGAATTTGCTTAATCTGTTTCATTCTCTGTCACCTGTTTTCCGTATCCTAGTACATGATATGTGCCATTAGCATTACTAAATGGATAAAACGTAAACTCCACTAACACATTATCAACTGTGTGCTGCATTGAACTTTGCTTTCCTTGTAACGCCAAACGAATTTTTTCACCAAACACATCATCCGCTTGATCAAGGGATAGATTGCTTGGTAAGTCTGTATTTTTTTGCGATTCAAAATATTGCGCCAACTGGCCACGCATTTGAACTAAGTGTCCTTCATGATTGATCTCAAACACAATGCCTTCAATCCGATCAAGTAAGAAGGAGACTTTTTCCCGTTCTTGTTTTAATGTTGTTTCAACTTTACGTTCATCTGTAATATCAACTGAATACCCAATGATACCAATGTACTCATTACTTCGATTAAAGACAGGTATTTTGGTTACTTCAGTGTAGGCTTGTAAGTTATCTTTTTTCGATTCAAAGGAGAAAACAATCCGTTTTTTTGTATCCTTTGCTTCTTCGTCACTATTTCTAAACGCATTCGCAATATCATTATCATATATAGCAAAGTCGTCCTTTAAGTAAATATCTTCTAACGCATTTCCGGTATGTTTTGTAAAACTTTTGTTACAAAATATGTAGCGATCAAAACGGTCTTTAATCCATAAATCAATTGGCATTAAATCTAAAAGTAACGATAAGGATTCATCAAAATGGAATAACTCAGAGATATCCTTCGCATCAATCGTTTGATAAAGTAATCCCAATACCTCAGTTGTTGGACCCGATTCATACATGCTAGCTTGATAATTACGTTTAATCGTGTGACCAAAAATCAAGTTTTGTTTATCAAAACGGTGTATCCGTAATACAAAAAAACGATACGCACCATCTTTATGATATAACTTAACGGTGATATCATGACTTTGCTTATGGCGATAGGTATATTCATTATAGACAGCTTTGTCTTCAGGGACGATTAAATCTAAAAACGTTAAGTCTAACAAATCTGACTTATGATATCCGAGTAAGTCACAAAAGTGTTGATTACAATCAAGTATTTGATCGTCTTCATCAACCGTTACGACGATACCCTCATATTGATCACGATATACTGGATTAAGGATAGCCATAAAACCACTCCTTTTAGTTATCTATATTGTAACACTTTTTCCAAAAAATAAAACCAATATATCTTAATGACATATTGGTTGATGGATCAGTTTAGTTTATCTTATCCTTAATTCTTGGGATAAGATCTGTTTTAATTTGTGATTGGATTGTATTAATCCGTTCAATTTCTTTTGTATAATACGTCACCTTAGCAGAATCTTTTAACATATCTAAGTTAATTTGGATATTCAGTAATGCACCTTCAATCCCAGCACTTAACAGTAAAATCCCTACACCAACATCACTGACGGCATTCTTGTTACCATACTCAACCAATATCTCACAGTGTTGTAATATAGATAAACTTTCTTTAGCGACCTTGTGCGGCACATCAATTGCCCCTAAGGTTGCTTTTTGAATTGCTTCTCGTCTAGCTTGTTTTTCTTCTTCCGTTTCTTTTGGGAGTTTAAACGCTGCCATAATGTGATTAAAAGCTTCTGTATCTTCATCCACTAACCCTAATAATTTCGCTTTTGTTTCTTCAATCTCAGCTAACGTATTTTGAAACTGCTCTTGAACATCTAAATCGGCTTTTTTAAACGCTTTTTTGTTTACTGTTAATTTACCTAACATCCCTGATAATGCGGCTCCTAATGTAGATACAAGGGCACTAACACTTCCCCCACCGGGTGTCGGATTATTTGAATCGACTTGTTCAATAAAATCTGTAACTGTTTTATTGGTTAATGACATGATTTTCCTCCTTAATGAGTTGACTTTCTGTAACAACCTGTTTTCCATGTTTAATCACATCTGTGACATGATTGATACCATAATGATAAAAGAAATATGCTAAG
>JAASSV010000028.1 GCA_021767685.1 Caryophanales bacterium
AGCCATTGAGTACACGGGCGAAGATGCTGATTTATTTTTTGAAAAGTATGCGGGAAAAGAAGTTAATGTATATGAATGGTGCAATGATTGGTGGATTTGTGAAGATGATAATTTTGTGATAATCCCTGAGTGTTGGGAAGATTGACCGACCCCATCCACATACTAACCATCATATTTTTAACCTTAATTTTGATAAGACTTTTTATAGATGAAACTTAGTTACAACGTAGATGAATTTGGTGGTGTGTATATCGGGCATAAGCCGGAGCCAAAGCCACGAATGACCCGTTCAGATAAATGGAAAAAGCGACCTATTGTAATGCGTTATAGGGCTTACTGTGATGTGCTGAACTTGATAGACAATATTTTGAATGGTAAGATTAGCGATATTATGGATACTGGAACTGTTTCGCTTACCTTTTTTCTGCCTATTCCTAAAAGCCGTAAAAAGACCAATAAGGAAGGCGACCCGCACCAAGTAACCCCAGACCTTGATAATTATATTAAAGCCGTCTTAGATGCTATTTGTGATAATGACAGCCATATATATGAGATTAAGGCACGCAAACAATATACCGAACGTCAATCAGGATTATACATTAACACGATATGAAATTCCCTAAACATCAAAAGATAAGAAGCAAGAAGATTCGAGATAGCGCAAGGGGTGAAACTTGTACTTTTAGAATACCAGGCGTTTGCAACAATAATGATGAAACCGTTGTATTTTGCCATGCACCAAGCCCGCACAAAGGAACTGCAACTAAGAGTGATGATTTTTGGGGTGCTTACGGATGCCATAACTGTCATTCATATATGGATAATTACAGATATGGTCAAGTATCTACAACATGGATGCAAGCCATATTTGAAACACAAAAAAGACTAATTGAAAAAGGATTAATTGAGGTTAAAAAATGATTGCAACACTTGGACTAATATTCATAATAATGGCCTGTTATTTTATCTGGCTAATAAAGGATTAAACTATGATTCTATTCGCACTCGGATTCACGCTTGGCATATTATCCGCAATATTAATACCTAAAGCCTTTAGATGGTTTATCTATCCTCGAACTAACGAAGGGATGAAATGGAAAGCCATAGACGAAGGTTGTAACTATGTAATTCAAAATCAGAACTAATGCTACAAGAAACAGAACAAGGTGTCATTGACCTACTCGAAGAAAGAGGGTGTTTGACTTCAAAAGATTACCAACATATAACAGGATCATCAAGTTTAGCGACTATTGTATTGAACCTAAACCGTAAATTTGATGAGAATGTAGTCAAAGAGCGTGCGGTACGCAGTGGAAGGGTAACCTTTAGCTGGAACCGGAAGGATGATGTGGTAACGGTAACTGAATATTATTTGGCTGAAAATTATAAAGAGCTATTAAACATTGAACGGTATTTTAAATTGGAGAATTATGAGACCAATTAAATTTAGAGGAAAAACTTTAGATACTAATAAATGGATTTTTGGATATTATTTTCATCAATTAGATGATGGAATTAATGCTCACTATATTATTTCTAAAGAAGGAATTGAAAGAATTGTAGCTCCCGAAACAGTATGTCAATTCACAGGCTTAAAAGATAAGAAATTAAAAATGATGTATGAATATGATATATTAGATGGTGATGGAATTATAATAGGAAATATTCATGAAGACAATGGCCTACAAAAAGAAGGATCTAATATCGTTATACCAGAAATTACATCAAAAAATTGGATCGCAGCCTACAAGAAAGCAATGGAACGAGGATGCAAGCACTCCAAGTGATATGCCTATTAGATGTAATTTTGGAACTTAGAACTTGAAATAATATATCAGCATTGTAAAAAAGAATTTGAAAACATTAGATAGTTGAACCTAATCAACAATAACTGTTCTTATTTAAAGTAGCTGCTTTTTTGTTTCAAGCATATTGATACATAGTGCAATGTTTCATTTTTTTATTATCTTTAGCAAACGCTAATCTAAATACGTTGTTTTGAAATATTCTGTGGAAGCTATTGATGATAATGTTCATTTTTTTCATTTCTCAGTATCATCAAGTGAAACGATACCAACTCTATTTTGCTCAGATATTCACCTTGACTCTATAAATTGCAGGCGTGAAATCTTAAAAGAACACTTTGATGAAATTAAACGAAACAATGGTCTTATATTCATTTTTGGTGATCTCTTTGATGTGATGGCTTCTTATGGGGACAAAAGATTACAGAGAGAGTATGTCGATCCGATGTTTATACAAAAAGGGCGTACCTATTTAGATTTAGTGCGTGAGTATGCCATAGAATTTTTAAAGCCTTACGCAAAGAATATAGCGTTCATATCAAAAGGAAATCACGAAACAACGATCGAGAAGTATCACAATACCGATATTATAAGAGGAATCATTTACGTACTTAATTTAGATCCGGAGGTTAATATCCAAATGGGCGAATATTCTGGGTGGTTAAATATGAGATTTCAGTGCGATACTAAAAGCAACTCTATGAATATTCATTATCATCACGGGTTTGGGGGTAATGCAAAGCGGTCAAAGGGTATGTTGGATGTTCAGCTGGAGGTTATGAAGTATCCTGATGCTGACATATTGGTAAGAGGACACACACATCAAAAATGGTACGACCCTTCTACTACAAGAATAAGGATGAATCGTAATGGAAAAGTATATAAAGACAAATGTAGATATATTCAATCGGGATCATACATTGATGGAATTGGTAAGGGTAAGGGCGGATGGGCTATTCAAAAGAATTTCATGCCTACCGATATAGGAGGGTGGTATGTTAACTTTACCCCTGTTAAAGCAAGGGGATCAATGAGAATTGATTTAGGCGTACATGAAACTAATGTAGATACGTTTTAATAACGGTATAAAAACGCACACATTTATAAATAAGTGTATGCACTATTGCACATCTTATTTAAACTTTTCCCGATTTTCTTTACTTATCCAATCCTTATTTAAAGTTTTTACGATTTTCTTAACATGTGTAACAATTGCTCACCTTCTGTATTAAAATTGCACATTTCTTTTGTTTGGTTGCAGATTTTACAGTAAATTTAGTTAGTTCTTAAATTTTACTGAACCGAGTTAAGACCTTATGCGGGTGTGCAACGCTTACGGAGTTAACTCATTAACAGCCCGACATTTTGGATTTGCACACAATCTAAAGTGATCGGGTTATTTTTTTACTGTTATGTCACATAAACTTAGAAAGTTTCACAAAAGAGCCATAAATCTATATGAAAAAGGTTGTGGCAAAAAACATGAAGAGCATCACTATTTTGTAAGAAAAACAGAAACAGGCGTTGTCTTAATAACAGCTTATCTAACAGATAGTGGGGTTTACGGTATAAATGATCAGGTGTTGATTGTTAATAATAAGATATACCGAAACAATGAACTAATTTTTGAGGATAAATAAGATGGCTCAGAATTGGTTTCAGCACGATTACAACGCAAAGAATGACGAGAAGATACTTGAATTAAGAGCTATGCATGGATGGGAAGGATATGGGCTGTTTTATGCCTTTATAGAAACCATGTGTGAGAATGAAACAGGTTACATTGATACAAAAAGAATAGGGGGGTTATCAATAGGCTATAACACCCCCAAAGATACCCTATTAGCATTCATAAACGACTGCTTAGAAATTGGACTTTTTATTGAAGATGAAGATGGAATGATAACCAATAAAAGAGTTCAGGAACATGTAGCAAAAATGGAAGCATATTCAGAGGCAGGCAAAAAAGGTGCTAAAAAACGATGGAATAAGCAATCTGATAGGGGGGCTAATAGGGGGGCTAATGCAGGGGTCTATGCAGATAAGATAAGAGAAGATAAGAATAGAGAAGAAGATAAAGAAGATAGCGGTGCTATCCCTTCACTATCTGAAGTAAAAGAATATTTCATACAAAACGGTTACAAAGAAGAAGTAGCTGAAAAAGCATACAACATCTACAACGCTTCCATAGAAGATCACCCTAAAAGAAAATATTGGCGGGATAGCAGGGATAACCTGATTAAGAATTGGAAGCTTAAAATGCAATCGGTATGGTTTAAAGATGAAAATAAAATAGCGGAAACTTCAAAAGTTATAGATGGCGGATTATGGTAAACCACGCAAAGGAAATAGAAGATAGTATTTTAGGCGCTTGCTTAACAGACCGTTTTGCTTTAGAGGACGTAAAAGAACGCTTAACACCTGAATGCTTTTATAACGATTGGAACAGGTTCATATACAAAGCTATACTCGAATGTGAGCAACCGGATATTCTTTCAGTAGAAGAGCGATTAAAGGACATGGGTAAATTTAATGAAATAGGCTCTGTTTACATTGCAGACCTAACCCGTGAAGCATCTATGAATGTGGAATATCATTGCCAGATACTGATTGAAAAGAAAATAAAACGGGATGTAGTGGATTTATGCCAAAATATTCAATCTAAAGCCATGAACGGTGTTGACACATACGACATGTTAGATGACTTAAACAGAGCCGTTGACGGATTGGATAAGGGTATTAAGAGCAAAGAATCACTTACCCCTTCACAGATATTTGAGAGAGAAGAAAACAAACCTAAAGCTGAAAAGCTGTATATCGGTCTTTCCCAATTGGATAATGGCATTTATGCAGATACGATGCACAAAGGGCAGGTTGAGTTAACAATTGCAGATTCAGGGCACGGTAAAACACATTATGCCATGTATAAAGCCCAAGCTCTTTTAAAGAGAGGGTATAAAATCGGGTGGTTTCAGCTTGAGGATTATGATGTTCATACTGCAAAGTACATGGCTACACATGCACCTGAACAGATGGATAACATTCATATCTGCCATTCTCTATACGACATTGAGGATATTAAACGGGAGTGCCGGATTATGAAAAAAGAATATGGAATTGATTATATCGTTTTTGATTATGTGCAAAACATTGAATGCAATTTGAACCTGAGTCGAACTGAAAAAGTGGAATACATCTCAAAACAGATTACCAAAATGGCAAAGGATTTAGAAGTATTCTGCCATGTACTTTCTCAGGTTACTGTTGGCTATCAATCCCGTTCAGGATGGAGTCAGGAGCCAAGCTACGGGGATGTACGATGGAGTCAGCAGCTAAAACAGGATGCACATATTATAACCTCCGTATTCAGACCCTCAAAAGTTGAATCACTTGTAATCTCAACCGATAGCGTAAAAGACTGGAAAGAAAATTCAATACCATACGATTCTGTATTTGTGAAGCAGGCAAAAGTAAGGCACGGCAAACAATATTGGAATCGTCTGCACCTAATCCATCAGGACGATGGACTAAAACCATACATAAACGAAAACAAAGTTCCATTTTAAATTAAAAATAAAATCATGCGAAAAACCATAGCATTAAAAATAGACGTATCAAAGATTGACAAAGAACGCTTATTCAAAGGCAAAAAAGGAATGTACTTAGATGCGATTCTTATGTTTGACGATCAAGACGATAAATACGGAAACAACGGGATGATAGTTCAATCTGTATCAAAAGAAGAACGTGAAAAAGGAATTAAAGGTAATATTTTAGGCAATGCTAAGGATTTGAGTAAGACCGAAAGCAAGCCAGAAAACCAAGTGCCGGATAACTTTGATGATATGAATGATGATCTCCCCTTCTGATGGATGATAAAACTAAAATAGACATCCTCGAAGAACGCTGTAACATGCAAGAACGTAAATTACTACATCTATACAAAGAGCTTGCTTATTTTGAAAGCCTGAAACAATCCGGAGATGTTGATTACATGAAGCATCAGGCAAACCACGTAACAAAAAAAGCCAAAAATATAAGGCGTGAGATAAGGCAATATTTGAATCCTGAATTCCACTGAGCTTTTACAACTATTTACAACTTTTACAATTCAATCAATTTATATTTAATCGAACCAAAGAGATTGAGATGGATTTAGTAGATTACGTGTTACAAAAAGTTAGTGTAAAGGATTTCAACGCAGGAATACATGAATTTAGCTGTCAGCGCATCTATTCTAAATGTAAACGATCTGCAATGACTGATTTTCCTGAGTTAATGCCTACTGATTTGCGCTATGCGGTAGCTATGTCAGAAGCATTTGAACCTTATAAAGTTCCTGAGATAGAGCTGAAGGAGATGGAGCGCAAAATAAACAGGGTTGAAAAATTAGCTAAAAGCAGACATTTACCGGCTCAAAGAAAGCGTGAATACAGACAGGAATATAACGCACTTGCAAAAACATGGAATGAGATGATTGAGCCACAGAACAAACTAATAGAGCGATTTAAGCAGATTAGAAAATTAAAATAAAATCGGAATGAAAAAATCAAAACAAGCCATATCCAATTTTAAAGAGTACGGCTATTTGGAAACAAAAGAAGTACAAGCCTTGATAGATGAGATTGAAGAGCTTACAGGGCAATTACAACGCAAAGAGCGTGATATTGAAGCATTGATGCGTAATGTGAAGATGTTGTCTGATAGGTTGATTGAATAATGGATTGGCGTTTGTACGGCGCTGGAATTAAAACTATTAAAAATCACAATTATGGAAACTGAAAATAAAGATCGGCAGGACGCGGCAGCGTCCGATACGAAACGCATTGTTATACCGCGACCCGAAATGGGCAATGAAGAGCTTGCAGAAAAGTGTGAGGAATGGATTGATAAGCTATGTAAATCTGGCGGAAATGCTTGGACTTTACGGGTGCCCGTTGACATAGACAGGGACCCTGACATGTTATTTTCGGAGTTGATACGAAGATTTAGAGAGAACTTAAAGGTTTAAGCGGTATAACATGAGATTAGGAATGAATTTTCAAATACAAACTAAAACATAAATCACGATAGAAGGATCCGGATGCGAACAGCGTCCGATTTTAAGCTATTGTTAACCTACCGAAATATGATTAGGAAAATACTGCAAATAACTGGAATTGAAGATAAAATTAGAAAAGAGGAGCGGGTGGCTGTTGGTAAAGAGCTACATGATTTGGCTACTTGGATGTATGGCGGTGAGGGCGATATGGTACGTGGGAGAAACCCGCAATTACCTTTTGCGCTAAATAAAACAGCTTCTATGGTAATGACAATGAAACCAATTAACCCAAGCTGGCTAAGGGATGGGATAGTCGAAAAAATTAAAGAGGTAGGTTAACGTTGCTGCAATTAAGCGGCGGCACTAACTGAACTAAAACGATAACCAGGACGGCTTTGCCGTCCGACTTAAATTGCTTGTTATATGGCCACGACTAAAGACGAATTACTTGAATACTTGAAAGAACAGCTTGAAGAAGAACAGCACGCGTTTGCTTCTTGGGATGATGAAGAAGAAGAAAAAGAGCGAACCGCTCAAAATGTAATGAAGCTAAGAAGATTCATAAAATGGGTAGAGCCACGAAAGTTAGTGGACATATAACGGTTGAGGCATAACCTGCCCGTAAATTATGAACTAATAACAAGTCAGAATAATGGAAAATGAGAACAAAACGAAGCATGAACCAAGCGTTGAAGCCTTTAATTTAGCCCAACGGATTTTTAACGCAGGTAAAAACTGGAATAGAAATGATGATGGTTTAGATGTTCCATCATCTGCAAGGCTTATTGATGAGTTACTCGAACAAAGCTCCGAACGGGTCAGCGTTGATGCCATTGTTAGTTTGCCTGATTTATTTAAGGAGATTGACAGGTTCCAACAGGAAGAAATACTTCACAATGGGCATAGGGTAAGCTTTGTAAGCATGAGCAATATTAGAGCTATTTTTGAGGAGTTTGGGTATAAGAAAGAGCCTGAATTTTAAAAAGCAAACTAACATGAGATTATACGAACAAGCATTCGCATAAACTCCTGAATGGGATAAAAAGCATCTTACATGCCATTAGTGTGTAAATTTGTTACAATCAAAGGAAAAGGTTAAATTGTATGTAACAAAAACGGAGTTCAGTACTCTTTACTATGGAAAAGAATAGTGACATGCACCATCAAATATTTGAGATCATCAAGGTAAATTTATCAGGCTTGATTGGGATTTTAATTGTGAAGTACAATGAATTAATAGACAACATTGACATAATCACGTCAACGTCAAAGGATGTTATCACTGTTTTAATATTGCTAACCATATTTGCATACAACGCTAAGAAGGCTTGGGATGCTTACAAACCGAAGAAGAAATGAATCACAAAGACCTATTCAAGCCCGTTGATGTACCTGACAAAGATTTAGATGATTTTATATTTAAACCAAAAAGAAAGATTAGTATGAAAAGAATATGGAATGCAATTCGAGCAACATTAGCAGGTGAAAATAAGGTAGGTGAGTTTATTCATGGTTTACTTGATGACATGCCTATTGCTAATCAGATTGTAGCAAAGTTTTTTAAGGCTATTGGTAAAGAAGGCGATGAAAAGTTATCAGAGCTTAAAGATATACTTACAATTCGTAACGGTGTAGCCCTTATAGCCACGATTTTAATCCTAAATGGATACCTATCATGGGAAACACTGTCTAAGGCTATTGATGTATTTAAGAGCGTATTAGCAGTATTTTAACCCCGTTACCACTAAGCATGTGAAAGTGGTTAGGTGGTTTATTCGCTAATCAAAACGATAGATAGGATATGAAAGACATTCAATGGCACACATATAACCCGCTTGATATTGAAACCTATTCAGATATATTAGTTACTGACGGCGAAATAGTTGTGAGTGGGTTTATAAATGAAGAGCATAAATTCAAGCCACACTCAGAGCTATATGAAAATACCGAAATTGATATAAGGCTTTATCAATATTATCCAGAAGCACCAAAACTGGGAAACTATTTTGAATGACTCAAAGCTAACATACTTCACTCGATCAGAATTTGACCGTAAAGGCAGGAATTGGTTTAATGACATGTGTCCATCACTGTTAGTACGATTGGATGTCCTGCGTAATATGTGGAAGGCACCTATAAGAATCAGCCCCCATCCAGATGCCATAGGCATAGAATATAACAGCGACTCCCAGCA
>JAASSV010000029.1 GCA_021767685.1 Caryophanales bacterium
GAACAAATGGTGTTATCGGTCTTAAACCCACAATTGGCCTTGTTAGTCGAACAGGTATTATTCCTATATCAACCACATTAGATACAGCTGGTCCAATTGGGACACGCGTAAAAGATATTGCTGCCCTACTTAATGGAATGATTACATACGATACTAATGATGCGATTACTATGACTAAATCGAAGTTAGAAATAGATCTCTCAGATGCCTCAGTTTCATTAAAAGGGAAAACAATCGGGATTCAAAAAAGAGGCTATGAAAACCTATCTAAAGAAGCTCAAAAACAGTTTGACCATCTTGTTGATACAGTTGAAAAACTAGGCGCAAATACTGTTACTGAGTTCACACTTGAAGAGCCTAAAAAACTATATAACATTCTACTTTATGAGTTCAAACAATGTTTCAACCACTATCTTAAAACAGAACAGATGCCAATTGAATCAATCAGTGAACTTATCACATCTAATCGCGCTTACTCCTATGATAGATTAAAATATGGTCAATACTTACTTGAAGAGAGTGAGTATAACACAAGTGGCCGATGTAATGAACCCAAATATATTGAAGGATTACAAGAACGTGCCGAGTTACAAAATAATCTAGATACTATCTTTGAACAACATGAATTAGACACAATCATTTTTGCTGATTATACATCTTTGGGACCTGATTGTGGTTTTCCATCATTAACATTACCTCTAGGCCTTGATGAAAACAATATGCCAATCGGTAGTTACTTCTTAGCTAAGAGATTCCATGAACAAACACTTCTCGAAGTTGCTTATGCAGTTGAACAGGCACTATCAATCACGCTTGATCCATTAAAAAAATAGGATATTCAATATCCTATTTTTATTTATATTATCATTGGTAATACAAGTGTAACAGCAAACTGTAAAGCACCGATAAAGGCTCCTAAAAATAATCCGACTACTTCTACAAACTTAAGTTCTTGTTTCATTAAGCCAAATATAAGTTGTTCAAACTCTATAAAATCTAGTTCATCAATCTTACGCTTAACAATGCCATAAACATCAATATTATCGAACCCTTCTTCTTTAAGTACTTCAATCAATTGGTCCAATATCGCATCGCCACGTTTTTCGATCATATCGGCGATTTTAGCTTTCGGATTCTCTCCTAAAAACATTTTAACCATAGGGGGAATACTATCGCTTAACGCTTCAATAAAGTGATCTTTGATTTTTTCTTTTAAATTACCTATGTTTTCTTCATTTAATAACTCATCAACTAATACGTCTTTTGTGAGTAAATCACGTTCTATGATTTCAGCTAAAGACTTAGCCATCTTATCTTTTCTTTTAGGAAAGACCCCTTGAATGGTTATTCCTAAAAAACGGACAGGATTTACTGGTCTAAATAACATTTTTATCGCAAGTTTATTAGTGAAATACCCAATAAGTCCCCCAATGAGTATTAATGTTATCAAGCGTAAAATAAGTTCTGTCATACTATCACATCCTTCAATTATTTATTATATCACAAAGGGTTAGAAAAAAATTAGTGGAAAAACCACTAATTTTGTTTTTTCCGATGAGAACCATCACAATAGGGTTGATTACCTGTTTGTTTACACATACAAAGATAATAATCTCCGGTTTCCTTTGGACTAAACTTTTTAGGTGTAAACTCAGTAACCTTGTGTGATCCATCACAAAATGGTTGATTGCTTGAACGACCACATTGACACCAATAATATGTTTTTCCTTCTTCTAATGTGACTTTCTTTGGTCCATTACCAGCACGTACTGGTTCACTCATACAGATCGCCTCCTTAATCTATTATACCACGATACACTATTTATAATACTCTTTTTTTAATACTTGTCTTGTGCGACACGTAAAAATGCCATAACATGACTTTCAATCTTTACTACATACTGAACACCATTTAAATAGAGATTAAAGTCTCTTCGTAATGTTATTGTCGGGTTGGTAATATTCTCAAATGGCATTACCATATCAACATCTCCACTCACATGGAAAGCCTTATTATTATAAGTGAATGTGATGTCGCCCAAGAACTCTCGTTTAGATGATGATTGATCCACGCGATAAAACTTCGCTGGGGATGAAAATGTAGCGTTCAATAGTAGCTTGTTGTTCTTTTTTTGATAATTATCCCAATCAACTGTGTTATCAAACTTAAATCCATTCAAGAACCCATACTGATCATAACTACCATGTGTATTACAGTGTGTACATTGAAACGTATTTCCATCTGCCTCTATTGTATTAACATGGTGACATTGCGGGCATAAGTAAAGTAAATTATCAATACCTTCGGCTAATCTTTTACCAGGGTGCTTAATCATATGTTTACGTTGATACTCATAAGCATTAAAATAAAGGGCATCATTAACTTTCTTTGAGATTTCATCTAACGGCATAGACTTTAAATCATCTTTATCTATTACTTTAAAATAATCCATTTTAATGCGTCTATTCTTACGCTTTCCGGTAGCCCAGCGTGGTTTCGATAAATATCCCCCTTTAACATTACATGCAATAACATCTACCTTTAACTTCTTAATTAACTTCATTGTTGCTTCTTCAATATAATTTGTTTCCCCGTTAAAGGTCGTATTCCCTTCCGGAAAGATTAAAATAGGGTATCCTCTTTTCACAGCCCCAATCAGTTCTCTTGCGGCTCGAATATCACTCGCTCCTTTTGATTTAGGAATGGCATGAGCAATCTCCGTTAATAAAAACTTGGTTGGTTGTGTTGTAAATAAGTTATGCGACGCAATAATAAATGGTGTTTTTTTTAAGCGTAACGGCACATGGACGACATCGAATAAAAAAGTATGATTAGCAAGTAACACATAGGGTGTTTTGCGCTTACGGGTAAAGTCGCCGTGAAATATCGCTTTAACTTTTGCATCAAACAACATCCATACTTTGGCGAGTTGTTTTATAATTTTTAATAAGATATCTTGCTGGATATCTTTTTTTCGTTTTTTCATGTTAGTCACCTCGGTTTGTTGTGTAGTAATAATGAATGGCTTCGATATGATCTGGTGCTTCTATATTTGGTAAGTTATCCACTGAGAAATAGGCTAAATCTAGCGTCTCTTCATTGTCTTTGTTCAGTTTACCACCAATAACATCTGCGGTAAAAACAGCACATATAACATGCGCTTTATCTCCATTTGGCCAGTGCTTATGTTTATTGTGAAAAGTCCCTAAAAAAGACGTTATTTCAATCTCTAAGCCTGTTTCTTCTTTAACCTCTCTTATACATGTTTCTTTTTCTGTTTCACCCAGTTCCATAATGCCACCAGGTAATCCCCATAAATGATCATCACTACGGTGTTGTAAAAGCACTTCATTGTTCTCATTTGTAATAATACATGCAGCGGCATTCATGATAATTTTATGATTACCGACTAAGTTACGGATATATTTGATATAATCTTTCATGAGTTATCTATCTTCTGTAAATAAGTTTGTAATAATATCCACGTTTTTGCATCGGTAATCTTACCCTTTTGTAGAAGGGTTTTTGCCTCTTTAGGCGAGACAACAAACACCTCAATTTGTTCATCTTCATCGCCTGTTTTAGGATCATCTACCGGATAACAATCATGAGCAATAAAGAGTTCTATTGCTTCATTAGAATATCCCACACAGTTGTGCGTTGTTCCTATATATTCTAAATTTTGTGACTGATACCCTGTTTCTTCTTCTAGTTCTCTATGGATACACGCCTCTCCTGTTTCTTCAGGATAATCCTTTTTTCCAGCTGGAACTTCGATAATTTCTTGTTGTATCGGATAACGATATTGTTTTATTAATACTAACTCACCTTTTTTAGTGATAGGTAAGACTGCCGCGGCTCCCTCATGTGTGATATATATACGTTTTGTTTCTTTTCCATTTTCCAAACGCACGTCATCTTCATAAACGGTCATAAAAAAGGTCTTGTATACTTCCTTGCTTGATAGTTTTGTTTCTTTCATGAGTTGTTACATCACTCCCATCAAAATTTCATACAAGTTCATGAGCCCAAAATAAACAGCAGGGATTAAAATAGCCGGTAACAAATCACCAACATGAATATGCTTGATTTCAAGAATATTAATCCCGATTGCCATAATTAAGACACTACCGACAGCGCTGACTTCATTAATCATGAGATCTGTTAAATAGGGTTCTATTTGATACCCTAATAATACAATAGCTCCTTGATAGATTAACACTGATATACTAGAAAATATGACACCAAATCCTAACGTTGCCGCAAAAATAATTGCTGTCACACCATCTAATATTGCTTTAATATATAAGGTGGTATTATCGCCATTGAGACCTGCTTCCAAGCTACCAACGATAGCCATTGCCCCGACACAATAAATTAAGGTCGCCCAAACAAAGCCCTTTGCGAATCCATTGTTCTCATTTTTAAATGATTGTTCAATCTTTTTACCTATGCGATCTAAGCGGTCTTCTATATGAATTAAGGCACCGATTAAGCCTCCAATTACAAGACTAATAACCATTAAGATGGGACTTTTAATAGTAAGGGCACCAGCAATCCCAATAATAATAACACTGAGACCGACGCCTTGCATGATCACTTTTTTAACTTGTTCACTTAACCCACGATTTAAAATTAGGCCAAACGTTCCACCAACTGCTATAGCAATGACGTTTACGATTACTCCAGACATAAAAAAACTCCTTTAACTATTCTTTCTCAATTATATCACAAACAAACTATTTGTGAAAATGAGAATTTCTAGTATACTATAAGTAGGAGGTATTCATATGAACATAAAAACAGGAGAAAACAGATTTTATATTGGTGACTCAGAGCAAGAAGCCAAGGCTGAAATCACATTTAAGCACACCGAACCCCAAGTGATTTTAATTAATCACACATTTGTCTCGCCTGAATTAAGAGGGCAAGGCATTGCTGGAAAACTGTTACAAAAAGTTGTTGATAAAGCACGTAATGAGAACCTCACAATTGTTCCCCTTTGTTCATACGCTGCTCGGAAAATGATTGATAACGAAAAATATGAAGATGTACTACATAAAGAATAAGTCCACATTAGTCTAATGTGGACTTTTTTTTAATTATCGATTCTCATTTTGGCAAATTGTTGGAGACCATCCTTGTATTGTGGTGGATTTTCTCCTTTAATCAGTGGTAAGGCATATTCGATGTATTCATCAGTGACACCATTACCATCTTCGTTAATCATTGTTGGTGGTATAGTGCGTTCGATATTCGCAATTTCACTTAATTGATGTTCACTATATTTTATCTCATAAGGATCACTGCTTACACGCTCAATAGTTATCATAATGCCGTGTTTACCTTTTAATGCAAGTTCAACAGCTTTCTTACCAACACCAATAGCTTCTTCAACATCAGTTAAACTTTGAATATGTGACCCGGCACGTTGGGTTGTTCCTAACTCAATTGTTCTTGATTTAATGCGGAGTTCACTATTAAGAATATTAGATAGTTTAGACGAAACACCACCAAGTTGGAAATGACCAAACGCATCTTTCAGTCCACTGCTACTTCCAATAAGAATACCATCTTCGTTTGTTAAACCTTCACTTACGGCAATTAAACACTGTTGTTTCTCGCCATAGACACGACGAACATCTTGTTTAAACTTCTCAATTGAAAACGGAACTTCTGGTAAATATATTAAATCAGGACCAAAACCACTTAGTGACGCTAAACTCGCTGAAGCTGTTAGCCACCCAGCATGACGTCCCATAATTTCGACAATGGTTACTTTCCCTTTAGGGTATGCAAGCATATCATAACTTACTTCTTGAATGGTATTAGCGACATATTTAGCCGCACTACCAAACCCTGGCGTATGGTCTGTAAATGGTAAGTCATTATCAATTGTTTTAGGGACACCAATAACACGAACATCATAATCAACATGTTTCATGTAATCAGCGATTTTATAACAGGTATCCATTGAATCATTACCACCATTAAAAAGAAAATAACGAATATTATATTTTTTAAAGATATATAATAAGCGGATATAATCTGTTTCATCTTCACGGAAAGCTTTCATTTTATATCGGACTGATCCAAATGCACTTCCTGGTGTATGTTTTAACAACTCGATGTGATCAGCATCTTGTGATCCCATATGGAAAAAGTCTTCAGTTAACGCTCCTTTTATCCCATGTTTCATGACATAAACATCTTCAATGATGTCTTCATGTTTCATTGCTTCTGTGATGACACCATAAGCTGATGCGTTAATTACACTTGTTGGTCCACCCGATTGTCCATAAAGCAGATTTCCTTTTAATTTTTTCGCCATTTTTATCACTCCTAAAAAAACTCTACATTAACATAATATCACATAGAAACCGTTTTCAAAAATATTTTTTGCAAAAATGTATTAGAGTGACATATGATAATAATATAATGGTAGCTTCCACAAGGTAATTTGCTCAACTTTTGTATACCCTATTTTCTCAAGAACACGTTGACTTGCTGGATTATCTATATGTGCAAAGGCAATGACTTCCTTGAGACCTCTTCTTTTTGCTAATGCTTTCATATAATTAGCTGCCGTAGTAGCATATCCATGACCCCAGTAATCGGGATGAATGCCATAGTATATTTCATACTTATCATACTCTTTAACATGTTTGACTCCTGCATATCCAATAATATTACCCTTAAACGTTACAGCATACACAATTCCGTCTTTAGGATGAGATAGTGTGTCTGAATAGGATGCTAATATCTTTTTTATACGATCATCCGGAACAACACCTTCAACAGGCAAATACTGACAAACGTGTTCATTTGAATATATCGCCTGTAAGGCATTATAATCATTCATGTTAAATAGTCTGAATCCAATGTCATGTGCCTGTTCATTATTACTTGATTTCATATCTATCACCACTTTTATTATACTAAATGCTATCTTTGAAAGTAAATAACTAAATATTTTTCATAATTTTGTTATAATAATAAAAAGAGGTGACCTATGAAAACAAAATGGACATTATCAGAAGTAGCATCACAAAAAGGAAAAGTATATATCGTCACGGGAGGTAACTCCGGTATTGGTTATGAAACTGTACGCGAACTCGCGAAATTAGACGCAACTGTCATCATGGCTTCGCGTAACCAAGAACGCGCAACCAATGCAAAAGAAGAAATACTAAAGACCGTTCCTGACGCTTCAATTGATATTATACTAATAGATTTGGCAAACATGGATTCGATTCATAATTTTGCTAAAGTTTTTAAAGACAAATATAATCAACTTGATGGCCTTGTTAACAATGCTGGCGTCATGTTTACGCCATACCGTGAAACAGATGATGGATTTGAATACCAAAATGGTATTAATCATCTTGGCCACTTTCTGTTAACCAACTTGTTGTTTGATCAACTCAAAGAGACAAAGAGCAGTCGTATTGTAACAATTAGTTCGATGGCGCATAAATTCGGAAAGATCAACTTTGATAACTACCTTTTTGAGAAGAAAGGATCTTACAGTAAAATCAAGAGTTATGGTCAATCTAAACTATCTAACTTATTATTTACATTCGAACTTGATCGACGACTACGTAATCAAAACATTGATATAAAAGCATTAGCCGCCCACCCAGGTGGTGCGAAAACCAATCTAACACGAGCAGCTCACGGTTTCTTTTCTAGAATATTTGATTTATTTAGTCAGTCAGCTTTCAAAGGGGCACTCCCAACGTTAAGAGCTCTATTAGATGAAGATGCTAAAAGTGGTGAGTACTATGGACCTTCAGGTTTCTTAGAAATCAAAGGTGATCCAGTTATAGTCAAACCACGTAAGAAAGCATATAATAAATTAGATGCTAAAAAATTATGGCTCAAGAGCGAAGAGTTAACCAATAAACGGTTTATCATTGAATAAAAAGAAGCTATTTAACTCTAGAGTTAAATAGCTTTTTCTTTATTTAATAGTCTATCTTTCGTTAAATCAATACCTAAGGCACCAAGTGGGGCCGTCACAAGAATACTTAACACAGCAATTGCTAATATCAACTCTCCATTGGGAACCCCTAGAGTAAGTGGAATAGCACCTATAGCAGCTTGAACGGTTGCCTTCGGCAAGTATGAAATACCACTAAAGAGTCGTTCTTGATAGGATAACGGTGTATTGATTAAGGCCAACGTAACACCGATGATACGTCCTGTTAAACTGATTGATAATAATAGTAATGCGATTAATCCAGCTGATAAGGCTAACGATAAATCAACAGCGGCGCCAACTAACACAAATAAGACTAACTCAGCAAAAACCCATACTTTAGATAATTTGATTTGAAGCCTTAACGCACGTTCTTGCGATTGATTCAGAAATGTTATTCCAATTACCATTATAGCCAATAACCCGCTAATAGATAACGTGCCTTGCAAGATGTTTTCTAGTGTCATGATAAAGAATGCACTGGCTAGTATCAACAATACTTTGATCGTATCACGAACACGAAACCATGCAAATAGTTTCGCTAACAAGACACCTGTGACAATACCAATCGCTATTCCTAATAGTATCGCTAACGGAATACTTAATATATTTGACCATGCCACATCACCAGTTTGATACATTTTAACCACAATACTGAATAACACAATCACGTAGATATCATCCACACTTGCACTAGCCATAATTAAATGGGGGATGCGTTTGACTTTACCATAGCCTTCTTCCATTAAATGGATCATCTTTGGTACAATGACTGCTGGCGAAACCGCAGCCAAAATAGTTGCTAAAAAAGCAGATTCAATGAGACTCAACCCAAATAGTAACGGCGCAAAGATAAGAACGGCAATTATCTCTAATGTCGCTGGGATAAACGACATCAAAATGGCGGGACGTC
>JAASSV010000030.1 GCA_021767685.1 Caryophanales bacterium
AGGCCCCCACCGTTTGCGCTGAAAATCCAAGCGCGTTATTTATTCTACTATGTTATTCGACTATTGTCAACACTAATAGTAGACTTTTTGGAGAAAATTTTAATAATTGATTTTTTAAAAATAAAAATGGCTGGGCTAGATGGACTCGAACCATCGATCCCGGAGTCAAAGTCCGGTGCCTTAACCGCTTGGCCATAGCCCAATAGTGGTGGGAGGGGACGGATTCGAACCGCCGAACCGTTAGGAGCAGAGTTACAGTCTGCCGCGTTTAGCCACTTCGCTACCCGCCCAAACACGCAAAAACTATTTTATAATAAATTATATAAAAATGCAAGTTATTTCTTCAAAGGATATTTGATAGCGTTTTTTTCAAGTTTTTCATCAATTATCTTTGCCATATCAAATCCAAGATCATGCGCTAAAGCAAAAGAATAAATTACAACATCAGCAATTTCTTCTTTAACATTTTCCATATCCGCATGTTCTTTACCCCATTGATAATTTTCCAATAACTCTGCTGCTTCTATTATAATTGACTTTGCTAAATTTTCTGGTTTATCATTTTTATCCCATCCACGAGCATCCCGAAATGCAATAATTTTATCAATAATATCCTGCATATATATCATTCCTTTGACTGCTTAATTCTTTTTAATCTTTTCATTACAGTAGGACGGTCTAGCATAACAACCCGGTCACACCCAATACACTGCAACTTAATGTCCGCACCTGTTCGAATTACTTTCCAATCATAAGATCCACATGGATGTGGTTTCTTTAATGTAATGATATCTCCTACATTAATCTTTTGCATTATGTACAACTACCTGTGGAAATGGAATTTCTAAATCATGTTTATCACAATGCAAGACAACATCTCTTCTTATGTCTCTTTCGACTTGAAAATGCTTCATAGGCTCAGTTTTTGCAATGATTCTCATATTTATACTAGAGTCAGCTAACTCTGTTACACCTAAAAATACAGGCTTTTCTATTATATCATCATAATCTTCTTCAATTTGATCTAATAATTCTGGCATTAACTCATATAGCTTCGGTAAATCAGTATCATATGCAACACCAAAATCAATAATAGCAGTACTATTGTTCGTTGAATAATTAATAATGTTACCTAAGTTTCCATTGTTAATAATTTTTGTTTCGCCTTTCCAGTTTTGAAGTAATGTTGTTCTTAATCCAATCGATTTTACTGTACCTTTGAACCCGTCAGACTCCACAACATCTCCAACGTTAAACTCTCCATCAAAAATAACAAAGAACCCGCTTATAAAGTCTCTTACTATCTCTTGAGCTCCAAACCCGATTGCTAAACCTACGACACCAGCTGATGCAATAAATGGTGTAATATCAATATCGAGTTCACCGAGAATTACCATGATGACAACAAACCAAATAACATATTTAAATACACTAGAGAGTAGTTTTGCCACAGTCTCTGCTCTAGCAGGGTTACTATTCTTTACTTTTAATGATTTAAAAATAATTATTGATACAATTTTTGAAACTAACAATCCAATAATTATCCAAACCACAATCATAATTCCTGATACAACAATTTTTGCTAGTGTTTCATTAAGCTGCGTATATTCACTAACTAATTGCGCAATAGAATCTCCAACACTCAACATTTTATCACTCATCCTTAAATAAACTTAATATTCGTTCTAATTCTTTTTCTGTTTTATACTTTAATGTGATTTTATTGTGCTTTACAGATACATTTATATCATTAAATCGTGTTTTTATAAACTCATTCGCTTTCTTCAGCGTTTCTTCAGAAATTATATCATCGTCACTACTATTATGACGACGTATGATATCTTCCGTCTCTCTAACAGTAAGATTTTCACTTTTAATCCGATCAAATAGATTTAAGCAAAATTGAATGTTTTTTAATTTACTTAACGCTCTTGCATGACCCATACTAATCACATCTGCATTAACCGCATCCATAACGATTGTTGGCAAGTTTAACAACCCAATAATATTTGTTACATATACACGACTTTTACCAATTTTATCGGCAAGTTCTTTATGTGTTATATGGGTATTCTGAATAATCTTCTGAAAGGCTATAGCTTCTTCAATAGGAGATAAATCTTCACGTTGTAAGTTTTCAAGCATCGCTAACTCTGGTAGATATTTTTCGTTATACTCTCTTACAATAGCTGGAACATTAACAAACCCTGCTATCTCTGCAGCTTTAACACGTCGTTCTCCAGCAACTAAAATATATCCATTGGCCGCAGGCTTAACAATAACGGGTTGTAATATACCATGTTGTTTAATAGAACTAGCTAACTCTTTTAATTTAATCTCATCAAACACAGTTCTTGGTTGTCCAGGATTTGCCTTTATTGTATTAATAGGTATCTCATTAATTTCTTCATTTCCAGCAATAAATGTCTCATTTTCTGCAATTAAATCACTAAATGTTCTCCCGAGACTATTATTGTTATCTTTCACTTATGGCAACCATTTCTTTTGCTAGGTTTTTATAACTGATTGACCCTTTTGAGTTGGGAGAAAACTCTGTGACAGGTAAACCATGTGACGGTGCAACAGAACACTTAACATTTCTAGGTATTACTGTTTTGAAGACTTTCTCTTTGAAATACGTCCGAACTTCATTAATTACTTCATATCCAATATTACTACGCGTATCTAACATAGTTAATAAGACACCCTCAATTGTCAATGAACGTTGATTATACTTTTGTTTCTTTTGAATGACTCTAATGGTATTTAATAATTGCGTCAGTCCATCCAATGCTAAAAACTCGCATTGAACGGGAATTAATACGCTATCTGAGGCAACCAAAGCATTGATTGTTACAACGCCTAACGATGGTGGACAATCTATAATAATATAGTCATAATCTTCTCTAACTTCTTCTAAAGCATTAGATAAAATATAATCCTTATTATCATGTGAAAGAAGAAACTGACTAACATTCCCCAACTCATAACGAGCAGGAATAACATCAACATTAACACTATCTACTTGTTGTATAATTTCTCTTATATTTGCATTTTCAAGGAATATGTCGGCTACAGTATAGTCTAAATTAGCCCGATTAATTCCTAAATATGTCGTCGCATTTGCTTGATGATCAACATCGACTAAAAGCACCCGCTTACCTAAGTAAGAAAGTGAACTAGCTAAATTAACACTTGTGGTGGTCTTTCCAACGCCACCTTTTTGATTACTAATTGATAATATTTTACCCATTTAAAACCCACCTTAAAAATAGATACTTCGCATAGTTCGAAGTATCTATTATTTTATCATATAAATCTCACTTTTTATAGATGAAAAAGTAACAAGTTATCCACAAATTTTGTGGATAACTTTCTTATAAATGTTCTCTAAATAGCTCTTGATTATCTAAGTAAAAATTAACGAGTTCGAATGATAAGAATTCTCTAAACTCTTTTGAGATAAATAACTCTGTTATTTCTTCATGTGCCAATACCCTTTTAGCTGAGCCGTATTTATCGAATTGAGTTGTTTCATTTTTTAAGAACTTATATAGAAAAGCAAGGGCAATTAATTTGTTGATCCGATCATCAAACAAGTCTGAAAGATGATATTGATACCGCGACTCAGAATAGTCTGGCGTCTCTTTAAACAAGGTTGCAAAATCATATAGTAAAGAACTCATTTCCGTATCATCATTAAGCATGTATTTCTTGAATTGCTTTGCGTATCGTTTCGCTAAGGTTGTTCCTTTATCACTTTTTATAATCTCATCGATATCTTGAGAATGTAAAAAGAAGTAATATTCTACGACCTCAGCAATTTTGCTGCCATCCTCTTCGAGAAACTCGTTGATAAAGGTACTCAGTTCATTTACTGTTTGTTGAAACTTACCACTCTCATAGATTGGTTGTTCTTCATTCTTTTCACTCAAATCTGATAAGTAGCGTGAACTAAATGACTGGTAGCGATCTAATGTTTTGCTCATTTTCAACCAATCATTATTCATTTTTTCATAAATACTATCCGAAACAATAAACTGAATTAAGAAAACGACATAGAACCCAATCAGGACAATCAAATAAGTATCTTGTGAAATCAATGGACTAATACTGTTTGTTCCAACAATATATGAGCCATTAGTTATAATGTAAAAAACACCATATCCTGTCACAATTCCCCCATAAAGCAAGTATGTAACAATGTCGTGATAAAAGATGATGACGGTTAAAGATACAAAAAACATGATAAATCCATAAAAGTAATTCGATGAATTTACAAAAGCAAAAGTGATACCTAATATTGTTATGATAGATAAATGCATCGCAATACGATTTGAATTAATTGCAATAAATAATATTGTTAATAAGAATAAAAATGAAAATGCCACTGAGACAAATAGAAACGTATTGTCGTCTGCGGTACTAAATGGTGCAGAAATATAACTAAGTAACACAAAGGCTGAAATAAACAATGTAACGATGATTAACTTAAGACGTAATACTTCATTAAAGGTTAGGAATTCACTATGACGAATGCGATCAAGTAAGGTTTTCATTAGTTTCCTCCTTTAATATATCATTCACGATGGTATCAAAGACTTCATTATTGTCTAGATATACCTTTAACACCTTGCGATTAACGCTATAAAAATATTTTGAATTCAAAAAGACGTCTCTGATAACTGCTTCAGGAACCTCTTTGAGATAAGGTTTATCTCTTTTTATCAGTACATAAAAGACAACAAATGAGATAATTTTAACATACATACTGTCTTCACTATGGTTAAAAGATTTAAATTGAGATTCTGAAAAAATTTCAGTTTTTTCAATCTCAACATCTTTAGTTTTACTTGCTTTTATTGCTAAGTTCCGCATTTTATGACTAACACGTAATTCTAATAACTTCAGTTTCTTTATGTCTTCAATGGTAAACTCTGGAAATTCCTCTTTTAAATCAACTAGCGACTTTTTATCAAGCTGCCTGAGTACATCAATTTTACGCTTAAACACATTTTCAATCTCTAGTTTCTTAGAAAGTTCTTCTGTGAAAGCTTCAACATCATCATAATAGCTTTCAACATCCATTTCTTCCTGATCAACAATTTCATGTAACTCTTCAAGAATATCAATATTTCTAATCTCAGATTCTTTAATCTGGGCTAATTGATTATAGAAAAACATTTTTCGCTTTATTAAAATATAAGATGATAAGGCAAGCAACATAACAAAGATGAATAAGAAAATAATGATTAAAAGAACCTGTGGTGTTGCATTATTAGGAATATCAAGGATTGTTGAAAAATTCATAACCAACAATGCACCAAAAATGAATACAAGTACATTACTCAGTACCATAACCTTATAATCTTGATAAATGAATATCACTGCATAAGCTAGAAATAGTGTTGTAAATACACTTGGTGTTTGAAAAACTATGATTAGCGCTGCAGTAATAGAAAATAGGGCAATAGTGTTAAAGTACATCGCAATGCGCAGATTATTATACTGGTCATTATCATATGCATAAAGCGCAAAATTCACAACAAAGAAAACGATAAAAAAACCAATAAATGTGTAAAAATAATTAGGTTGAACTCGAAGATGATACATAATAACAACTAAAATCACAGCAAAAATCATTGTCAGTACATTTACTAACAATGTTTTTAATTTTAGATGTCCTAGCTCTAATGTTGCTTTGTAAGGCTCTAACTGTTTATACGCATACTTCTGTGTATCTTTTTGCATAACATCACTATCCCAACATCTATAATGGATCAGATTTTATCTTTTTAAATCGTCTTGGATACTTTTTAGGTGTGGTTTTTATCTTTTTAAATGATATTAAAACATGCTCCGCATCTAACAACTGATATGTATACCGTTTTTCTTCTTTAACGCCCAATATATTAAATGCTTTTTCGCTCTGTTTTAACTCTTGTTCAAACTTAGGTCCCTTCAATACTATAAATGAGCCATCTTTTTTAACAAAGGGAACACATAACTCAGATAGCATTTGTAGATTCGCAACTGCTCTCGCTGTTACAATATCATAAGATTCTCTTTCGTCAAATGTCTCTGCACGACCATGAATAAGGCGTACATCTAGACCAAGTTCTTGTGTTAATGTCTTTAAAAATGTAATACGTTTATTTAAGGCATCAATGATTGTCACCTTTATATCTGGGTAGATGATTTTCAGTGGAATACTAGGAAACCCAGCGCCACTGCCAACATCCAATAATGATTGATGTGTTAAGTCAACAATTTGTCCCATCATAATACTATCAAAAAAATGCTTCATATAGACTTCTTCATAGTCTGTGATTGCTGTTAAATTAACTTTATTATTCCACTCAACTAACAAAGCGTAATATGTCTCAAACTGTTCTTTTTGTTTAGTTGATAATGTTATTCCTTTATCTTTTAACTGTTTAATAAATGTGTCCATGTGTTCATCACCTTACGTCTATTTTACCATACTCGTGTCTTTTTTAAAATATAAGAAAAATAGCTTTTAAAAAAGCTATTTTTTTGTCTGTATATGAACCAATAACAAGGAAACATCCGCTGGGTTAACCCCACTAATTCTTGATGCTTGTCCTATCGTTAATGGTTTAATATCTTTTAGTTTCTCTTTCGCTTCTAACGCCAAGTTGTGAATCGCATCATAATCGATATCTTCTGGAATTTTTACGGTCTCCATCTTAAGCATCTTTTCAGCTTGTTTTTCAGCTTTATTGATATATCCTTCATATTTACTATCAATTTCAACTTGTTCTAAAACTTCATCAGAGTAGTTATCAAGATCTACCCAATGACTTAAGTGTCTTATCGTTATTTCAGGGCGTTTTAAAAGGCCAGACAAACTGGTTTTATTTCGCAACTCTGTCGATCCAATGTCTACAATGTAGTCATTTGTTTCTTGGGTTGGTGTTATATAGAAATCATCTAATCTTTGTTTAAGTTCTTCAATTTGGGATAACTTATTCTTGAAATGTTGATATTTTTCATCATCGACTAGACCCACTTGATGGCCGTACTTACGAAGTCGGATGTCCGCATTATCATGACGAAGTAACAACCGATACTCGGCACGTGACGTGAGTAGCCGGTAAGGATCAACAACTCCTTTTGTTACAAGGTCATCAATTAACACACCTATATAAGCTTCATTACGTTTGAGCACTAATGGTGGTTTACCTTCTAAGTCTAAGGTTGCATTAATACCCGCCATTAACCCTTGGCATGCAGCCTCTTCATAACCACTTGTCCCATTTACTTGTCCAGCAAAATATAAGTTGGGATACGTTTTGCTAGCTAAAGATGGATATAAATCTCTGGGATCAATAGCATCATATTCTATCGCGTATGCATACCTTACAATTTCTGCATTCTCTAACCCAGGGATCGATTTTACCATTTCCTCTTGAACTTCATGCGGCATGGAGGTTGAGAAGCCCTGAACATAAATCTCTTCTAATGACTCACTTTCTGGCTCAAGAAAGATCTGATGTCTTTCTTTATCTTTAAACCGAACCAACTTGTCTTCAATAGAAGGACAGTAACGTGGTCCAACGCCTTCTACTGCGCCACTATACATCGAAGATAATTCTAGGTTATTATTAATAACATCATGCGTATGTGGAGAGGTATATGTTAAGTAACATGAATACTGTTTATCCACATCATAATAATAAATATTATCAAAACTAAAAGTCCGTTCAATCGGATCTCCTGGATGTTCAACAGTTTTACTAAAATCTACAGTTTCCCGTTTTACTCTTGGCGGTGTCCCTGTTTTTAAACGTTGTGTATCAAATCCTAGTTCTCTTAACTGAGGACTTAATCCTAAAGAAGGTTTTTGTTTATCTGGTCCTTCTTTTTTAAATGTATCCCCGACCATGATTTTAGACTGCATATATGTTCCTGTCGTAATAATGATTTTCTTTCCAATAAACACTTCGTCATTAGCTAACTTTACACCTTTAACGTGATTATCTTCAACAACCAATTTTTCTACATAAGCTTCTTTAACATCTAGGTTATCTTGTTCTAATATAGTTTCTTTCATTTCTCTTGAATAGCGAACCTTATCACTTTGAGCTCTTAACGCTCTTACAGCGGGTCCTTTAGATATGTTTAAAAGACGCATTTGGATTTGAGTTTTGTCGGCATTACGTGCCATTTCTCCTCCAAGTGCATCGATTTCTCTAACAACAATTCCTTTTGCTGGGCCACCAACAGACGGATTACATGGCATAGAAGCAATCATATCAAGATTACCTGTGACCAATAACGTTTTGTGACCTTTTCTAGCCGATGCTAAACATGCTTCGCTTCCCGCATGTCCACCACCAACAACAATTACATCATACATATTATCACCTGCAAGTTATATTTTATTACTATTTATTAAAATAGTAAAGCATATCACCATGTGATTCTTTAATTATAAACAAAACTAAGGTATAATGAAACAAAGAATAACAATTGGATGTGAAAAGATGGAAGATAAAACTGTATTAATCATTGAAGATGAGCCTACTATCAACCGTATTGTTTCAAACTATTTTGCGAATGAAAACTATACTGTTTTGAGTGCCCTTGACGGCTTTAGAGGCCTTCAATTATTCAGTCAAAACCAAGTCGATATTGTTTGTTTAGATATTATGATGCCTAATGTTAATGGTTGGGATGTTGCTAAAACAATCCGTGAAAGTAGTAATGTTCCTATTATTATGATGAGTGCCTTATCTGAAGAAGAAGATATTTTGAAAGGATACTCGTTAAAGGTTGATGATTATATCACTAAGCCTTTCAACCCAAAAATTCTTGTTGCTAAAGTCAACAATCTTTTAGA
>JAASSV010000031.1 GCA_021767685.1 Caryophanales bacterium
CCCATTGTCACACCAGCATATGGTGCTAAATAGAGTAGTGGTGATGGTTGTGATGCACTCGCATTAACAATAATCGAGTAATCCATTGCGCCGTGTTGTTTTAATGTTTCATGCACACTGGCAACAGTACTCTCTTTTTGTCCTACAGCAACATAGATACAAATAACATCTTTACCTTTTTGGTTAATAATCGTGTCGACTGCGATTGATGTCTTACCAGTTTGGCGGTCACCAATGATTAACTCGCGTTGTCCACGACCAATAGGTACTAAAGCATCAAGTACTTTAATCCCTGTTTGAAGTGGTTCTTCAACACTCTTCCGGCTCATAACACCGGTTGCTTTTTGTTCAATAGGACGCGTTTTAGTGGTTTCAATTTGACCAAGTCCATCAATTGGTGTTCCAAGTGGATCTACCACTCGTCCAATTAACGCTTCACCTACTGGCACCTCTAAAATCCGTCCTGTCGTCTTGACTTCATCGCCTTCTTTAATGGCTGTACTTTCATCAAGAAGAATCGCTCCTACATGGTCACTTTCTAAGTTTAAAACCATTCCCATAACATCGTTTGGAAAGGCAAGGAGTTCTCCACTCATTGCTTGGTCTAGTCCATGAATTAGGGCAATCCCATCACCGACACTTATAACAGTTCCTACGTTATCTGTTTCGATATCAAAATTATATTTCTTAATTTGTTCTTTAATCAGCGAACTAATTTCAGCTGGATTAATTTTACTCATGATTCCACCTCGCTATTTCTTCAAGTTAGCTTTTAGGCTGTGTAAATAATTATTGATAGTATCATCAAGTACATATCCTTCATACTCAATTCTTAGTCCACCAACAATTGTTTCATCAACAACATTCTCAAGCGAAATATCTCTACCGGTTTTACGTTTAAGGTCTGCCTTCAAACGATCAATTTCTTTATCTGATAACGTTTTTTTCGAATAGACAGTAACCTCTAATAGTTTATTTTGTTGATCCAGTATTGTTTTATACTCTTGTTTAATGTCGTTCAACTCATTTAGCCGATTATTATCGATTAACACAAACAAAAAATGACGAAAAAGTTCATCTTCACTCATTTTTCCAATAACCGTTTTCTTGTCGTCTTTAGGCACATTTGGATGTGTTAAAAAGACACGGCTATCATCGTCTATTTGTGTTAGTATGTGATCAAAAAGGGGATAAACCTCATCAGCTTTTTTGGCTTCATTTGCAAGAGAAAATAAAGCTTCTGCATACTGAAACCCAAGTAAACTCATGATTTCATGACCTCACTTGTGGCTTTTTCTATCCACTTTTTATGTTGTGTTTCATCAATCTCTTTTTCGATGATTTTTTCTGCCATTAACGTCGCGACACTTACAATTTCATCATTTATGTCTGCTTTTGCTTTTTCAACCATACTGTCAACTTCTTTATGTGCATTATCAATGATTGTTTTCGCATCTTTTTTAGCTTCTGAAATGATTTCTTTGCGTTTCTCTTCGCCACGTTCCTTGGCTTGGTTGTATTTTTCGCTCGCTGTTTCCTTGATCGTAATCAATTCTTTTTCAGCTTGCTTTTTAAGATCTTCTGATGCATTTTTGTTCGCAACAGCTTCTTCGTAATTCTCTGACATTTCTTTACGGCGTTCTTCTAAGTAATCCGTAACTTTCTCCCAAAAGAAATACTTAACAACCAAGAACAAAATCACCGTTGAGACAATCTGAATCGCCATTTCTTCAAATGATACCCCTAGGGCTTCATTGACGAACTGCGATATTTTTTCAGCAAATCCCATGATTTTGCCTCCTAATAAAGCGTATTTTTAATTATAGTGCAAGTCCGTTTGCAAAGATAAGTAAGATTGCGACAAGTAATCCGTATAAACCAGTTGTTTCAGCAAGTGCTTGCCCTGTAATCATTACAGTACGAATACTACCAACCGCTTCAGGTTGACGTCCAATTGCTTCTACAGCTTTACCAGCTGCGTACCCTTGTCCGATTCCTGGCCCAATACCAGTTAATACAGCGATACCTGCTCCTAAGAATGCCATACCTGCTGCAAAATACTCTGTAAAAATTGAAACATATTCCATTGCAATTTCCTCCTAAATTTAAGTTATATTTTATTTATATTATCTGAAAAATCAGTTAATAACTATTCTTCTACTGCCATACTGATAAAGATTGTCAATAACATATAGTATACATACGCTTGAACAACACCAAAGAAGATGTTAAACACGGCATGTAAGAATGGTCCTAAAATAACACCAGCCCATCCTAAGATGGCATAAATAAATAATGCGATGATACTTCCACTAATCAAGTTACCAAACAAACGTAGTCCCATTGCGAATGGTGTTGACATTTCACCAATAATATTAATCGGTGTAAATGCCCAGTGGGGACTTGCAATATCTTTTGCCCGTTGTTTTGGTTTCTTAATAAATAAAGCCGAAAACTGAATTGATAGAAAGGCAAAAATACTAAAACTAAGTGCCACACTAATATTGGAAAGTGGCGCTGTTAACCCTAATAATCCAGCTGTATTTGCCAGTGATAGATATAATAAAATCGTAAATAGTAATGGTGTGAACTTCCGCCAATATGTTGGAAAGAAATCCTTTTGGGATGTATTAATACTATCCACAATCTTAACAACAACCAACGTAAATCCTGTTGGCACTTCATGCGTTTTTAAGCGTGATACTTTAATCCCTTGAAAGACTAAAATCACCATCATTAAAAGGGTAATGATTAATGATGCTTTAATTCCCCCAGATAGATTAATGTAAAACTCAAGCATTGACCTCACCTCGTTCAGTAATAAAGTAAATAATGTAAAATACGATTTTAAATGAAAACAATCCGATTGCTGTCACAATAACATTCAAGTTAGGATGAACAACCGCTGTAACTAGTATTATAGCATAAAAGAGATAACGAAAGGCATAATTTCTAACAGCCATTCGTTGTGCTCCTTGTTTGTCTTGCTCTAACACTTTTTTAGAACTTTTATACAACATACTCATTGTAAACAACATTGTGATAGACCCCAGTGCAAAAGAGAGAGCCCAAACTGGTTGATTAACCAACCATAAGACAATACCTCCAACTAGGGTAACTCCCCACATGACAGGGAAGGTTATTAAGAAAGGGTCACGTTTGTCCATCGTCATCCTCCAAATCACTAGCCCGTTTTATTAAACGTAATATACCAATAACAATTGCTGCTAACGCAAGTATAATGGTAAATAACGGATCAGTTTCCAATCGTGTATCTATGAACCGTCCTAAAAAGAACAGCCCGCCAATTAATACAACCATCTCAAACGCAAAAGCACTCACTAAGGCAATGAGTCTAGCTGTATCCTTTTGTTTCATTATTTTGTGCCAAATAATCTGTCGCCACAGTCTCCTAAGCCAGGAACAATGTAGCCAACTTCATTTAATTTTTCATCCAACGCTGCTAGGTAAATATCAACATCTGGATGATCTTTATTTAATCGTTCCACACCTTCAGGTGCGCCGACTAAACCAACAAAACGAATATCTTTCGCTCCCCGTTTCTTCACGGCCTCTATCGCCGCAGATGCACTACCACCAGTTGCTAACATCGGATCAACAACTAAGACAGTTCCATCTTTTATTTCTTCAGGAAACTTAGCATAATATTCGTGTGGTTCTAACGTTTCTTCATCACGATACATTCCAACATGCCCTACTTTCGCAGTTGGGATGATCATTTGAATACCATCAACCATTCCTAAACCAGCACGTAAGATTGGTACAATAACAACATCTTTACTCAACTGTTTAGCAATTGTTTTTTGGATTGGTGTTTCAATCTCAACTTCTTTTGTCGCCAAATCTCTTGTAATTTCATACGTGATCAATCCACCGATTTCATTTACGTTCTCGCGGAAACGTTTTGTATTCGTTGTTTTATCACGAATGATTGACATTTTATGATCAATTAGAGGGTGATTCAATACCGTTACTTTCGCCATCGTCATCACTCCCAATAATTATTAATCTTATTAACACGACGTTCATGACGTTCGACACCACTGAACTCCGTATTTACCCAGACATCAACAATCTTCAATGCTAAGTCAACACCAATGACACGTCCACCCATTGCTAAGACATTGCTGTCATTGTGTAAACGAGTAGCTTCTGCCGTAAAGACATCATGTACTAATGCTGCACGAATACCTTTGATCTTGTTAGCCATGATTGACATTCCAATTCCAGTACCACATAGTAAAATACCGCGATCAAACTTACCATCGCGAACACCTTCTGCGACTTTGATAGCGTAGTCGTTATAATCGACACTATCTTTTGTACTTGGTCCCATGTCAGTAACATCGAATCCTTTGTCTGTTAAAAACGTTTTAATGGCTTCTTTTAATTCAAATCCACCATGATCTGCACCTAATGCAATTTTCATTTTTCAAAACACCTCACTGTTTGTTTTTTCTCACCTATATTATATCATTACAATTATATCAAAACATATGAATAAAACAACCTTTTTATGAAAACAATTACATGATTACAGAACCAGTTTTAAACGAAAACTAAATTGAGTTTCGTAAAATGGTTTCGTTAAGCGAAGTAGGCTGTTATCTTGTTTGACTGTCCAGTAAAAATAGTTTTAAACATATGTTAATGAATCGCTAATGCTAGTCAGTAATTTCTCTTTGCAACATAGACTAAACATTGCTGTATTCACCAATTTTATTGTAACATACTTTTAATATTTATGTTATAATTTGTTTTGAGGTGTTCACGATGCTAAAACAATTTATCCAATATTATAAAAACCATCAAGTCTTATTTTATTTAGATACACTGGCTGCGACGATTATGAGTGGCCTTAACTTAATTTTCCCTGTCATTGTAAGAAATTTTATCGATGATTATATCCCTAATGAGAAACTACATCTCATCTTCACTTTTGGGGCTATTTTATTTTTGCTCTATTTACTCCGTATGGGGTGTAACTATTTTGTTAATTATTATGGTCATGTTATGGGAACACGCATTGAGCGCGATATGCGAATCGATTTATTTAAAAAGATCCAAACATTAGATTCTGACTATTTTGATGAACACAAAACAGGTAGTATTATGACCTATATTGTAGGACACCTGCGTGATATATCTGAGATGAGTCATCACACACCTGAAAACTTGTTCGTCTCCTTGATTATGGTTGTTGGGAGTTTCATTATTCTAATGAATATCCACGCACCATTTACGTTAATTGTCTTTTTCTTCATTTTATTACTCGTTATCTTTAGCGCCATGCGTCGTAAGAAAATGTTGAATGCATCAAGACAAACGCGAGCAACTCATGAAGCAATTAATAGTGAGATAGAAAACTCGTTAGGTGGCATCCGATTAACTAAAGCCTTTACTAATGAAGATTTTGAAATGAAAAAATTCACACATGTAACTGATCAATATCAAGAATCTTATGATCACTTCTATAAACAGATGGGTATTTTCTCTAGTGGAACTAATTGGTTTATTGATTTACTGTATATTGCCGTTTTAGTCTTCGGTGGATACTTCGTTTATCTAGGACAAATAAGTGTTGGACAATATACCCAGTACTTCTTATATTTAGCTTACTTAATTCAGCCCATCAGAACATTAATTATGACGATTGAACAGGTTCAAAAAGGGTGGAGTGGATATGAAAAATTTTATTCTATTTTACAGATAGAACCAAAGATTGTTAATCCTGATGACCCGGTATATTTAAAAGAGCCAAAAGGAGAAATCATCTTTGACAATGTTGATTTTACATATGAGCGGAACCGGACGCATGTACTGAAAAATTTCAATTTAACCGTGAAGCCAGGACATAAAGTAGCCTTAGTTGGTGAAACTGGTGTTGGAAAAAGTACCATTTCTAAATTAATCCCACGATTTTATGATGTTGAAGAGGGCGCTGTTAAAGTCGATGGTGTTGATGTTAAACACTATGACATTTATTCTCTGCGCTCCAATATTGGTCATGTTCAACAAGATGTCTATATCTTTTTTGGAAGTATTAAAGATAATATCTTATATGGACGCCCAGAAGCGACATATGATGAAGTTGTTACCGCAGCTAAACAAGCGAATATTCATGAGTTTATTATGTCTTTAGAAGATGGGTATGAAACTTTGGTTGGTGAACGCGGTGTTAAACTTTCTGGCGGTCAGAAACAGCGCGTCAGTATTGCTCGTGTTTTCTTAAAGAACCCACCAATTCTTATTCTAGATGAAGCGACATCATCACTTGATACTATTACAGAACGGTTAATTCAAAGTGCACTCGATAAACTCAGTAAGGGTCGAACAACCCTTGTCATTGCACATCGCTTATCAACAATTTCGAATTCAGATGAAATTTTAGTCCTGAGTCAAGATGGCATTAGTGAACGCGGAACACATGAAGAATTAATACAAGCAAAAGGATATTATGCATCCCTCTATAAAGCAAGTATGAATCATTCATAAAGAGATGGCAACATCTCTTTTTTTGTCGTATTAGTTTCATAAAATGTACTTATAGATTATAATATTTATAAAGAGGTGGTATTATGAAACGTAATAGTTTATTACAATCAGCGCTAGTTGGTAGCGCAAGTGCTCTAGGTTATAATTGGATATATGATCGTGATCTCCTTAATAAGATTAAAGATGAACGAACCATGTTGTTCGCTCCGATTGATCATGAGTTATATGAAAAAGCGGACAATGCCTTTGATGTTTATCCGAATCATGAAGTCGGGGATATTGACTTTATGGCAGAAATGATGCTTGTACTATATCGTTATTTAAACGATACTGAGATTCCAACTCCTAAAGGATATTTCGAAGCTGTTTATGACCACATTAAAGATGATGGTCCTTACGATGCTTACATTGAAGGGTATGGTAAAGATCTCATTAAACGCTATGAAAATGGAGATAAAACATTACCAACTCCATATATTGATAAGCAACTTATTGGACCTGCTATTTATCTAGTCATCCATGAACAGTTTGATGATGACCGTATCAAAACTGGTTTACGCTATGCTAATGTGTTTACAAGTTATAAACATACAAAACACTTTATGTTATTACTAAAACAACTATTAACGGATTTAGATAATGGTGTGGCTTTAGAAGACTCATTAAGACAAAATATTAAAAATGCCCCTAAGTCTTATCAAGAGGCATTAACAAAAGCGCTAACTGATATTGACGTGGAGACATTTATTGATGAATATAGTGGTGTTGCTTGTGGACTAAGTCAGGCATTTCCACTCATTTATTATATTTTATCGCATAATGATTCAACCGAAGATGCGTTAAGACAGAATGTCGTCCTTGGTGGTGCTAGTTGTGCTAGAGGAATTTTCATCAGTGCCATCATGTCAAAGATTGACCCTCTAAAAGAAGAGTATAAAAACACATTAAAAGTTACGCTATAATGCGTAGCTTTTTTTATTCTTTAAGTGCTCTTAAGTCTAATTCCTTTTTCTAAATGAAAAAACATATTATAATAGACTATAAAGAGAGGTGATTTGATGGCTAATGATTTAACGAAAGGTAACTTAACCAAGCATTTTAAGAATATTGGTATTCCTGCGTCTGTAGGATTTTTGTTCAACACATTTTATAATGTTGTCGATACATTTTATGCTGGTAGATTAGGTACTGAATCATTAGCTGGGCTGACAATTAGTTTTCCAATCTTCTTTTTATTACTCTCTTTAAGTACAGGGTTGGGGAATGGTACCTCTGCTTTATGTGCCGTAGAAAAAGGCAAAGATCAACCCAAAGAATTTCATATTATTGCGAAGAACGCTCTACTAATCGCTGTTATATTGGGAATTATTATTCCAGTATTTTCACCATTCTATTTAGATGCACTCTTTCGTTTAACTCAAGCTGAGCAATCTGTGATTGATATCGGTATGATCTATACTCAAACAATCATTATCGGAATCATCTTTTTCATGATTAATAATACACTATACGGTATCTTAAAATCACAAGGCATAACGAAACCCTATCGTAACTTTCTGATTGGTGGGTTTCTATTAAATATTATTTTAGATCCCTTATTCATGTTCGGTTGGTTATTTATTCCTGAGTTTGGTGTTCAAGGTGTTGCCTTAGCAACAATTCTAATCCAAGCGTTTGGAAATGTTTATTTAGGTTATCATGTTATTAAATCTGATTATGTTCAGAAGAAATATGTTCGTCCGTTACAATTAAAACTCACTGCGATTAAAGATATTTTTAATCAAAGTATCCCCGCCTCATTAAACTCAGCGACAGTTGCTATTGGTGTTTTTATCATTAACTATTATGTGGTTAAATATGGGGGTTCTAGCACAGTTGCGGCTTATGGTGTTGCTGTTAGAATAGAACAAATCGCACTCATACCAACACTTGGTCTAAATGTGGCAGTATTATCCATCGTTGGACAAAACTATGGTGCTGAACAACTTAAACGCATTAAAAAAACACGTAAAAAAGCAACTATTTACGGTGTTATTATGATGCTAATAGGTACAGCTATTATTGTTCCATTGGCCCCGTATCTTATTCAACTATTTGACAGTTCCCCAGATGTTGTAGACGCTGGTAAAACCTATTTAAGAATCGAAGCGATTGCTTTCACTACCTACGTATTTATAAATGTCAATAATTCTACTATTCAGGGAATCAAAAAGCCAAGATTTGCCATCATACTTGGGGTCTATAGACAACTACTCCCATTTGGTTTGTTCTACTTAATGGGTACCATATTTGGTCTTGGCATTTACGGTGTTTGGTGGGGTATAGTAATCATAAACTGGAGTGCTGTA
>JAASSV010000032.1 GCA_021767685.1 Caryophanales bacterium
ATTGCTGATATTGCCCGGGTATATAAGTATTCGATTTTACTCTATATCTTAGAAAGTGAAGAAGCGAGTGAAGAGGATATTTTAAGAGAGATTATCGCAGCTCAAGTGGATGGTATCTTATATCTTAATGATGAGATCACAGAAGCGCAGTATGCGTTCTTGAAAACGATTAAGAATACGTATCAAATCCCAGTTGTGTTGACGAATACTTTCTATCCTGAAGATGATGAAATTCCATCAGTATCAATCGATTATGAGCGTGCTGGATATGAAATTACGAAGAAGTTAATTGAGGAAGGTAGACAAAATATTTATATGGTGTCTACGGTTAGAAAATATATGGTAAACGATCTCAAAGAAGCGGGTTACTTACGCGCGGTCAATGAGGCAAATTTACCAGCAAAAGTTATGCGTACAAGTGGTCGTATTTCAATTAATACAGAACACTTTAATGAGTATTTTAAAGACAACAAAGTTGATGGTGTTGTCGCTGTTCGTGACTCAATTGCAATATCGTTTATGAATGTTGCCTTTGCGAATGAAGTCAGCGTACCAAATGACATTGGTGTTGTTGGATTCCAAAATACAAAGTATGCACGATTATCTCGCCCACAACTTAGTTGTGTTGATGTTCCAATTTATGATCTTGGAGCTGTCGGTATGAGATTGTTAACGAAGTTAATGAACAAAGAAGAAGTAGATGAACGAGTTGTGAAATTACCACACTCAATCGTCTTACGTAAAACAACAAAATAAAGCAATGATTAAGCATGCATATCAATCTTATTTGATAGAGACTCAGTGGTTGGTGTAAACTGAGAATAAGTGATATGGTTACACTTATGAGCTTTTATGTGCAAAGCATAAACGGTGAATCCGTTATCTTCATTGAGTGCTAAGGCGAATGTCTTAGAATTAAGGTGGTACCGCGGAAACTATGTCCGTCCTTTTGTTAAGGACGGACTTTTTATATGAAAAAGGAGGAAACAACAATGACATTATTAGAAGAATTAAAATGGCGAGGACTTATATATGATGTTACTGATGATGCGATTGGTGACGTACTAGAAAACGAGAAGGTTACATTTTATGTTGGTGCAGATCCTACTGCCGATAGTTTACATGTAGGACATTTAATCAGTTACTTAGTTTCAAAACGATTACAAGATAGAGGGCATAACCCTATTCTTGTTATTGGTGGCGGAACAGGACTTATTGGCGATCCAAGTGGGCGTAGTAGTGAACGTAATTTACTTACGTTAGAAGAGACATTAGAGAATGCAGAATCGATCACAAAACAGGTCTTAAATATTTTACCAGAAGCACAAGTGGTCAATAACTATGATTGGATTAAAGAATTTGATATTATTCGCTTTTTAAGAGATATTGGAAAGCATTTTAATATCACGCATATGATTGCGAAAGACAGTGTAAAATCACGTTTAGAAAATGGGATTAGTTTTACTGAATTTACCTACCAAATCATTCAATCATTAGACTTTATGCATCTCTTTAAAGAAGAGAACTGTACTATGCAAATTGGGGGACAAGATCAATGGGGGAACATCACCGCTGGGCTAGAGCTTATACGTAAGACTGAAGGACACGAAGCCAAGGCTTACGGATTAACTTGGCCACTATTGACAAAAGCTGATGGGACCAAGTTTGGTAAGACTGCTGGTGGCGCTATTTGGTTAGATCCAAAACGGACAACACCATATGAGTTCTACCAATACTGGATTAATGCGAGTGATGATGATGCCGTTTCATTACTTAAAAAATTCACTTTTAAATCAGTTGAAGAAACAAAGCAAATCATTGAAGAATTTCAAGCAGCACCTCATCGTCGATTGGCGCAAAAAACGATTGCAGAAGAGTTAACTGTTTTAGTACATGGTCAAGAGGCATATGACTCAGCTGTTAGAATTTCAAATGCATTATTCAAAGGAGATATTAAGTCACTTAATGTATCTGAAATTTCAGAAGGGTTTAAAGATGTGCCAAGTATTACATTAGAAGAAGATACTCCACTCATTGATACGTTGATTGCTGCTGGCTTAGCAAAAAGTCGTCGTGAATCTCGTGAGTTTATCAAAAATAATGCGATTAGTGTTAATGGAGATAAGGTTAAAGATATTGAGTTTATCATCAAGAAAGAAAATGCGATTGATCAAACATTCACTGTTCTAAGACGTGGAAAAAAACGGTATGCATTAATCAAACATTAAGTCTATGGGCACCTATTTTGGTGCCTTTTTTGATGTAAAGAAAAACTCTAAAAAAAAGTATTAACTATGTTAATAAACTTGTATGTAAAAAACACGATTATCTGCGTTAACGCCCAAATGTGGCGAAATAACGATTAAAAATTATAAATGTACAGTTTCTTAAATTCAACTTGACAAACGACAATTAGCCAAGTAGAATAGGTAGTGTATAAGATAAATATTCAAAGGGCAAATACGCAGAAATGTGTAGACGCAAAGTCACAGAGCTAATGGTATATCCGATGCTGGCTGGGCCGCAATATTTAAATATGAAACATTACTTGCATGTTCTTTTTTTTAAGACATCTAGTTTATATTGCGAAATGCGTACGTCCAATATTTATTGGGCGTATTTTTTATTTATTTTATGCAAATAAACTATAGGAGGATTTTTAAATGAGTGACAAGCCAAAAGGTAAACTTAATGTTGGTGTGGATTTAGGTACTTCAAATCTTCTGATCTATGTTGAAGGTCGAGGAACGGTCTTTAACGAACCTAGTTATATTGCAGTAGATAAAATGACACAAAAGGTTGTATCAGTAGGGTATGAGGCGGCTGAATTAGTCGGTAAAGTACATGACAAGATTGAAGTCATAAAACCACTCAGCAACGGAGTAATTTCTGATATCGGCATGATTAAAGAAATTTTACTCTTCACATTTGACAAATTATTTGTCAATAGTACAAGTCAAATCGATCGATTATTGATTTGTATCCCGTCTGAAATTTCAGAGACAGAACGGGCAGCAATTTTACGATTAGGGCACGAACTTGGTGTCGAGGACACCCGTATCGATGAGGAAATTAAAGCAGCAGCTATTGGTTGCGGCGTAGATATCTTCCATCCAGCGGGACGTTTCGTGATGGACATCGGTGGAGGAACCACTGATTTCGGTGTTTTATCCCTTGGTGATGTAGTATTGTCAAAAACAATAACCGTCGCAGGTTCTTATTTTGACAAACAAATTACCGAATACGTTAAAGAAACACATCAATTAGAGATTGGACCACAAACTGCTGAAAAAGCAAAAGTTCATCTTGCTTCTTTAACTGGTGATTTACCAACGGATGAAAATGGTAATGTATTAACGTTTGAGGTTATGGGACGCGACTTAGTCGGTGGATTACCGAAAATGGTTGTCCTCAAAGCTGAAGAGATCCGAAAAGTCTTATTGGACTGTTTTGAATCAGTTAAGGCAAGTCTAATTAGCACATTAGAAGCAACCCCTCCAGAATTATCTGGTGACCTTATTGATAACGGTATTATCATCACCGGTGGTGGTGCGATGATACGTGGAATCCAACAATACTTTGCAGATGTAACTCATGTGGATATCCATATTTCAGAGACACCATTAACGGACGTCGTAGATGGAACAAAAAAATTACTCAAAATAGATCAAAAACACTATTTTGGAGAATTTTAGGAGGGTAAACAATGGCAAAAAATAAAAAAAGAATTGGAATTGGCATTGACCTCGGTACAGCGAATTTGCTTGTCTTTTTAGAACAAAAAGGCATTATATTTAACGAACCAAGCGTTATCGCGTTTGATCGTGAAAGTGGTAAAATTGTTGCAGCAGGAAAAGATGCTCACAAAATGTTAGGAAAAGTACATAGTAAAATTGAAGTTATTAAACCATTAAAAAATGGTGTTATTAGTGATATGAAAGCTGCTAAGTTATTACTCAGATATGTTTTAACTCAAATTGAAGACTTAACAGACGAAGACCTCAGCAACACATCAAGTGTTATGTGTTGTCCTAGTGAAGTAACTAAAATTGAACGGGACATCATTATCGAACTTGCGACCAATATGGGTATGCAAGAAGTCTTGATTGATGAGGAAATTAAATCAGCTGCACTAGGATCAAACATTGACATTTTTGAATCAAAAGGTGTTATGATGGTTGATATTGGTGGTGGAACAACAGATGTCGGTATTTTATCTTATGGTGATATTGTATTATCACGTACAATCCGTATGGCAGGGAACTATATTGATAGTGAACTGGCTAAATATGTGAAACAAAAAGATAAAGTCGAAATCGGTGAGTTAACAAGTGAACGAGCAAAAATTAACTTGGCTGACTTACGTGAAGATGCTGTTGATAAGTCAATGCGTTTTGCAGGACGCGACATTGTTCGTGGTGTGCCAAAATGGGTCACTATTACAAACGAAGATGTTGTTAAAGTACTGACACCTATTTACGAAGAAATCGTCAAATTAATCAGTGCTGTCTTGAAAGATACACCGCCTGAACTCAGTGCGGATATCTATAAGCATGGTATCTATTTAACTGGTGGAGGAAGCCTTGTTAAAGGTGTTGAAGAATTCATCAAAAAACGGATTAATGTTCCAGTTAAAGTAGTTCCTAATCCATTGACTTGTGTCGCTGAAGGCTCTAAGTATTTGCTGAAAAATCGTGGCGATTATTTAGTAAATCCATTGAAATTATAAGAGGTGAAAATGATGAGTAAAAAAGACGATTTAAAAGCCATAAAGGTTGGAATAGATTTAGGAACAGCAAATTTATTGGTTTATGTCGAAGGTGAAGGAATTATCTTTAACGAACCAAGTGTTATCGCCTTAGATTATGAAACAAACGAAGTCATTGCCGTTGGAAACAGCGCTGACACAATGATCGGACGTGGACACCATGGGATTCGCATTGTAAGTCCGTTAAATCAAGGTGTTATTTCTGATATGTACGCAGCGAAAAAAATGATTGAGTTTGCGGTTAAAAAAGCCGAGAAAGTTGATGTGCAGTTAAAAACATCGACACTCTTAATTTGTTGTCCAAGTGAAGTAACGCAAATTGAACGTGATGCGATGACAGATCTCGCAAAACGGATGAATGTACCAGATGTATTTATTGAAGAAGAAGTAAAAGCTGGCGGAATTGGTGCCGGACTTGATATTTATGATAGTGTTGGACATTTAATTGTTGATGTTGGTGGCGGAAGTACTGACATCGGTGTCTTATCACTTGGTGATATCGTAGTGAGTGAATCATTACGTGTTGCTGGGAATTATCTTGATAATGTGATTATCAACCACTTGCAATATAATCATGGTATTTTAGTTGGTAAGAAAACAGCACAACGCATTAAAGAAGAAATTGGAACGTTACGCAAAGAGCTAAAAGAAGAACAAGTAACATTTGCTAATGGACGCGATATCGTATCTGGTTTACCAAGACAAATTGAAGTCAAGCAGTCTGAAATTAGAGACTTGTTTATCGAACCATTCCAAAACATTACGAATACCATATTGAAGGTTTTGCAAAACACACCACCAGAATTGAGTGCAGACATTATTGAAAGTGGAATGTTTGTCAACGGAGGTTGTGCTTTAATTGATGGCGTAAAAGAATTCTTTGAAGAAGAGGTTGGATTAGAAGTACATATTGCTAAAAATCCACTTACTGCTATCGTTGAAGGAACCAAAGTATTATTGCAAAACCGTGGTAACTATTACGTAAAACCTGTGGAATAATGTGAAGAAGTTTTCGGCAACATTCTATTTTGGACTACTTGGGCTAAGTATATTAATTATACAATCAATTATTTCTGAGAATATCATTGTTGTCCTTTTGAGTCTTGTTGGATTTGCGCTGATCTTGATTTATCAGTACGAACAGCAAGATGTCAAGTTGGTTGTCTCGAAAGCGAAAATTGTTAAGCACTTTAAACGTAAAGTCAGTACACATTACTTTGTAATGTTTATTGAAATAAAAAATTTGCCAATGTATAGCCAGTTTTTTGACCTTAAACTTACAGATTCTATTGCCCAGAATATTTATCGCAGTTTAAAAGACACCTTTGAGTTACCAACATTTCTATATGCGGTTAATCAACTGGTTGTCGTTGGTAAATTCTCATCACCTGAAATGACTGATGAGACAAAACGCTATGAAGAACAAGAGACAATGATAAGAAAGATCTATAAACATATCGCCAAGACAGAATTTGAAGTACATGGCAGCACGTATTATGGTGATTGTGTTGTAGGAGCAGCAACGATTGGCGATAGCCAACATATTAAATCATTTGATCAACTTGTGTCACTCGCTCAATTTGCGATGATGCAAGCGAAAATAAACCATCAACATTATATAGTCGCTGATGACAGAATGCGCATTATTTACAATGATACACGATTGTTCTATCAAACGTTAGAAAAAGGATTAGACTTAGATGAGTTTGAACCCCATTTCTTACCGATATTATCCAAAGATGAATTACAAATTATCGGTGTCGAAAGCCTACTGCGTTGGGAACAAAATGGGTACCGTGTTATCGAAGCGAATAAGTTTAAAGACATCGCTTATGAGAAGAATGTGATGTATGAGATTGATCAACGCATTATTAGAAAGACATTTGAACAATACGCATATTGGCAAAAACAGAACCTTGTACCAAAATCGTTCAAGATTGTCTTAAACATTTCATCTCGTGCCCTTATCTCAATGAAAAAAGAGGACCTACTAAACTTGATTGATTCTTACAATATCGATTTAAAAAATATTGAGTTTGATATTTCCGAACAATCATTACAAGATGAACGCGTAATCAAAGCGATTAAAAATCTAGAAGACATCGGTTTCAGATTTTCAGTTGACACCATAGATGCTATTCATAATATATTTGATTCATTACTCGATGTCGATATTAAAACGATTAAATTAAATGCAAAGATGTTACCGAATAAATACAGTGGAAAGACAAAACAAGCATTTTACAAACAATTCGTGCGTATTGCACGCCACTTTGGATATGAGGTAATGAGTAAAGGTGTTGAAACAAAACAGCAACTTGCATTCGCAAGAAGTTGCCATGTTGATTATGTACAAGGTTACTATTTCACCCCACCTCTAAATAAGACCCTAATTTATGAATATCTATACAAATATCAAGATGGCATAGAGCATTTGTTTTAAACATCGCATAAAAAAAGTAGAGTGTAAAAACTCTACTTTTTTAATCGTCACATTCTGTAATATGGGAATATGCTGTTAAGAATATTTCCTTAACATGGTTGTCTTTTAAGGAATAAAAGACTTGTTTTCCTTCTTTTCTAGCAGACACCACATTATTATCGCGTAGTTGCTTTAATTGGTGTGATATCGCAGATTGTGATGTTTCTAAGGCTAAAGATATTTCTTGGACACAGTGTTCCGCTTTAGCTAATAAATCAATAATTCTTAGCCGTGTATAATCTGAGTAAATCTTGAATAGGTTAACGGTGCGTTCAAGATCAGTAAGTTCGTGGTCATGTTTGCTCATATTAAGCCTCCCTTATAAACGTTTTGAATAAATTAGACGTAAACTATTTAAAATTGCAATAAGTGTTATCCCAACATCAGCAAAGATTGCCATCCACATACGACTAATTCCAAATCCTGCAAGGCCTAAGAATAATGCCTTGACTCCTAAACTAATGGTTATATTTTGATACACGATTGCTTTTGTTCGTTTGGCTATATTAAAGGCTTTTTCTAATAAGCCAAGATCATTTTTCATGATGATAACATCAGCGACATCGATTGCGAGTTCGCTACCATTACCCATCGCTAATCCGATATCAGCTTGTTTTAATAATGGCGCATCATTAATACCGTCACCAACAAATAACTTGTAGCCTTTAGATTCAATACTATTGAACGCTTCAATTTTATCTTCTGGTAGTAAATTACTACGGTACTTAATACCACCAAGTTCTGTGGCGACTTCTTTTGCGATTGCATCATTGTCTCCGGTTAACATCGTAATATCATACGTGTTAGCCAGTCGTCTCATGGTATTGAAACTTGAGTTTTTAATCGTGTCACTAACGACAACTTTACCAACGTATTTCCCATGTTTAGCAACATAGACATTTGACCCTGTGAGGGTTTTTTTATCTTTGACACGAATATTGTGTTTATTCATTAATTTACGGTTACCAACGAGGATTTTACCGTCTTTATCTTCAGCAACAAGTCCGAATCCAGGTAACTCTGTTACATTGTCAAATTCTTTTAGTGGACCAGTATAATAAGATACGATTGATTTCGCAATAGGGTGGTTACTGTAATTCTCAATACTAGCAGCAATTTCTAAAGCTTTTTCACTCGTATAGTCACTGACTTGGAAATTACCATGAGTTAACGTTCCTGTTTTATCAATCCCAATACTATCAACATTGGTAATCATATGGAGATAGCTGCTTCCTTTAAAGAGAATACCACGTCTAGCTGACGCGCCGATTCCAGCAAAGTAAGATAGTGGAATACCAAGCACTAAGGCACA